>CAYNDE010000314.1:0-2349 GCA_964395535.1 uncultured Pirellulales bacterium | reverse complement strand
GCCAGTTCGGAGAAGTTTACCTGCGTGTCGAGCCGGCAGAGCGCGAATCCGACCCGTCATTAGTCTTTAGCTGGGACATCTTCGGTGCCTCCATTCCCGGCCAGTTCGAGCCGGCTGTCCTGAAAGGAATCAACGACGTTATGCAGTCGGGTATCGTGGCCGGCTTTCCTTTACAGGATATCAAGGTATCGGTCTATGACGGCAAACATCACCCTGTCGATTCAAAGGAAGTCGCATTTCGAGCCGCGGGAAAAGGGGCTTTCACCGACGCCCTGCAAAAGGCAAAGCCTGTGCTGCTTGAACCTATCGTTAATATCGAAGTCACTGCGCCTGCGGAAAATATGGGCGATATCACCGGCGACCTGGCATCTAAAAGAGGAAGAGTGCAGGGCCAGGATATGCTGGCCGGCAATTTCGTCGTCATAAAAGCACAGGTACCGCTCGCTGAAGTTACGCAATACAACAGCCAGCTCAAAAGCGTTACCGGCGGCCGGGGAAGCTACTCAATGTCACTGTCACACTACGAAATCGTGCCGTCAAACGTCCAGCAGCAGGTAGTTGCACAATACGCAAAGAAAAAACACGATGAATAAAAATATTCCCGCAAAAACAAAACCTCCTGCTCTTATATATACACCCCTCGTTCACCAAAACTAATGCCGTTTCTATTAAATAAGTTTCACTTTTTCAACTTGTCATTCCGCACTTGATGCGGAATCCAGGAAGTTAAAAAACTGGATTCCCGCTTTCGCGGGAATGACATAAAAGTAGAAGTTTCTTTTTAGAAACGGCACTGATATGATAAAATCTTTTCAGCGATAAATAAGAGCCAGTATCAAACCCAATATCGATGTCGCTGTTACAAGCGACAATATCAATATCGCCACGCGGTAATTGGTAAGCATCTGCTCTCTTTCCATATCAACGGTCTCAGGCTGCTGCGGAATCTCGGTACCCTCTTCAAGCCTGCCAAGCTCAGACATATCAAATCTTTGGTGAGCGCGCAAGGGAAGCTGGCCTTCCTTAATAGCTTCAAGGTCGGCAAGAAGCTCGTCGGCATCGCTGTAGCGGTCATCCCGGCGCTTTGCCATCATAAGCTCGATTACTTCCGACACACCCGCAGAAAGTGAAGTGTTAATATGGTCGGGCGGAACGAGCTGGTCTCTCAAATGTTTTCGCATCACTTCTGCAGGCTCATCTGCCATAAAGGGGACACGACCCGTCACTAAATGATAAAATGTTGCTCCAAGACCATAAATATCCGCCCTGCCGTCAATATCTATTTCACCGCGAATCTGCTCCGGAGCAATATAATAAGGTGTTCCGTAAGCCTTACCCGCCTCGCTCTGCGCAGCTTCGATATCCGTTGTCTCACGAGCCAGACCCATATCCGCAAGTTTTGCCACACCATCCTGATTTATCATAATATTCTTCGGCTTGATGTCACGGTGGATAAGACCCATTGAATGGGCATGTTTGAGTGCATTTGCAATCTGAATAACTATATCAATCGCTTCCTGCTCCGAAAAAATCTTACCCGCTGACATATCCTCGTACAGCGTTTTTCCCTCCACGTATTCCATAACAAAATAGTGATATCCCCCTGCCTCACCGACGTCGATTGCCTGCACGATATTGTTATGGTTAAGTTTTGCAGCGGCACGGCCTTCCTGGTAGAAACGCTTGACATACTCAGGATTCTCGCTGAAACGCTTGGGCAGAACCTTTACCGCTACCACCCTGTCAAGGCTGAGCTGCTTTGCCTTATACACTACCGCCATTGCGCCTTTGCCGAGTTTGCCCAATATCTTATAGCCCGGTATCTGGTAAGCCTCGGCCTTGGTCTCCTTAATCCTGCCCCTCAGCCGCTCAGCCTGGGGTTCGGTAATATATCCGAGCTCCACCATAAGCTCTGCCAACATTATCGGCTCCGATTCGTCACGTAATTCAAGCTCAAGAAGTGAATGCTTCAGCTCCTCATCCGTGCAGAGCCCCTGCTCTAATGCAAGCCTGCCGAAAACCGAATCATAGTTTGTCTCACTCGACATCTATCTAAAAACCTAATCCTGTAAATCAGCCCAATTCAACGCTACATACGATATACAACTCAACAAAAATGTCAAAGAAAATTCCCCGCCTGTTAATATATAAAATAAGCACTAACCTGTCTGTAAATCGACGCACCTGCTTTGCGACTTTAGCCTTGACTCCAGCCCAAATAAAGCTAAACTACTTCTTTCCTGAATCAGCTTCTGCTCAATATAGCAGACTTATATTTTTGAACTGTAAAAATTCAACAAGGAGATTGCAAGTGGCTTATAACTGTGTCGTTTTAATCAAGCAGGTTCC
>CAYNDE010000313.1:0-2350 GCA_964395535.1 uncultured Pirellulales bacterium | reverse complement strand
TCCCTGACAGCCGGGATTTCAAGCCTGTAAAAAACCACACCTATAGAGTTAAAGCCGACCACCACGCTTTTGTGTCGGCCGGAAGCTCTTCTGTCTTCGTCGCCTGATTCCGGCAGACATTCCGCAATAAAAGCAGGCCAATCCATCCGGTCAGCATCACAACTTTTTGTCCAGACAAGATGTAAGCTGCCGCTCTTTTTAGACAGACCAACTGCTTTGAAAACACCATCTTCTCGCGTTATCGCAATTACGCTATGTCCTTTTACAATATCTGTTTTTTTGTTGCTCATATCTCTTAACTAAATTCCAGGAACATTTAATTAGTCTGCCCCTGGTAAAAATAAAGCACCGCAGAGGGCGAACTCCCTCTATCAACCACCGCTTCGATTTGCAGCTCGCCCCTGCTGATGACTTGACTACCAGTCGACGCAAAGCTGCGAATCGTAAAAACGTTTGAACGCACCGTTATGTAGTTAGCTATCTTTTTGAACGTATCAATATCCATTGCGCTTACGTCCAGGACTTCAGCAATACCTTTCATACCGTCAGGAAGGTTTTCTCTATGAGAAATAATATTACCGGCAAGCTGATACGCCTTATCATCGCCGCCGAGCAGAGCCGCAAGGACAATCTCCGCTGCCGTATTGACATTTATTCTGCCCGGCACCTGCTCTGCACCATCCACGGTTATCTTGTCAGCGATATTAGAAAAGGTCGCCAAATCAAGCGGCTCTGCCTGCACTTGCGAATCACCGCCTGAACTGTTGCCTTTGCTTTCTTTCGGAGAGCTTGAACTTATTAAATCAGCTATGCTCTGGTATTGATTTTGCCCGCGGTTTTCAACAATCCACTTGGCATGAGACTCTTTTATACCCAGTGACTCCTTGAGCTCATTCGCATCAGCCTGATTGATATTGACTCTTTTATTACCATCGGCATCGACATTCTTGTCATACGAATAACAACTCAGGTATTCAATCCATCCTTTATCAAGTCTGCCGTCCTCATTGTCAGCCGGTGGTGTCGCCTCGCCGTCATTTTCATTGGAATCGAGTCGGCCGTTCAGGTTCGTATCTTCACCGTAGAGCAGCCGTTCAGTAACACCTCTAACCAAAAGCAGCTCACGAATTGTGCGAAAATTCCCGTTGCGAATCTCATACTCAAAAGGCAGATTCTGATAATAACCTCTTTCTGCACCACCTGTCATCTGGTCTTCGTCGCTGTCGCGCCAATCCATTATTGCAGAGACAATTTCCTCCGTCATATCAGGCAGTGTCAAAAGCTGCTCTTTTGTTGCGGTATTGATATTTAACTTGCCGGCCTCATCGATTACTTTCACCGTGAATAGATAATTGCCAAGCTGTATATTATTGAAGTCCCTTTCATTATCGCTCCACAAATCGAAAAGGCTGTCGCTTTCAGTCAAATCCTCCCTCAATACAGCTATAGCCGTCTCAATACCCCCCAGCCCTGTCCATCTGCGGCAAACCGAATCCTGCGCCGCAAGCGATACTTTAACGTTGAGCCGGCTGCTGCGAACAACACTTGTTATAATCAATGTAAGGATAATAACAATCCACAAAACCGCTATGAGAACAAGCCCTTTTTTATTACTTCCATTTCTCATCTATTAATCTGCAGCTCCTGACTTTGCTCGCCCTGTGGTTCCGGCCTTCCCTGCTGCTGTTGTTGCTGTTGCTGCTGCTGTTGTCCCAAATCCTGTATCGCACTTCTCAGACGAGCTTTTTTAAGATTAACAATAAATGATTCAGTCACAGGCGTCGCGCCTACTAAAGTATTTGATGCCAGTGTTACCTCGACGAGTTCCGGCGGGGCTGCTTGCTCTTCAGGCCACTGAATCTGCCAGTCCCTGCCGTCAAAATATCTGACGATAAAAGCATCAATATCCTCGGCGATAACACTTAGAATACCGCCGGGCTGCGACTTCTTATCTGGGTTAGGCCATAACCGCCTCATTAAAAATGTTTTATCTTCGTCTTTTCTTAAAAAATACTCCACCTCATAAACGTCACCTTCGGGTTGATTGGCCCTGGCCTTCGTTCTGCCGACCGTATAAAAAGTCAAAATACATAAAACATCATCCTGCACCTGTACGACTCTTCCAACCAGTTTGGTATTTTCGGCCTTACCGTCCCGGTAGAAGTTATTAAGGTCAGTAGAAATCCTCGCTGCAACAAAGCGCAGCTCGGATGCAACGTCAATGTTACTGTCAACTATTTGCGCACTTGCCGATATAGCCTTAAGCGCACCAACAGCTACGAGCATAATGAAGGCCCCTATCATCGAGGCAATCAAAACTTCCACCAATGTAAAACCGTTTCTTTTCATA
>CAYNDE010000312.1:0-2356 GCA_964395535.1 uncultured Pirellulales bacterium | reverse complement strand
GCACAGGTACCTTGACAAAGCTCGGCGCAGGTAACCTCACACTCAGCGGTACCAATATCTATACCGGTACAACGACAATTTCGGAAGGTACATTGAACGTTTCAGGCGGTTCTGCTATCGCGGATGCCGGAGCAGTCATTCTTGCCGATGCCGCCGGTGCGGTCTTTGAGTTGTCGAGTAACGAAACCATAGGTTCGCTCGCTGGCGGTGGTACTCTCGGCGGCAACGTGAATCTCAACGCCAACACCCTTACAGTGGGTAATGCAACAAGCACTACTTACGCCGGCGCTATCAGCGGCGCTGGAGTGTTGACCAAGGTGGGAAACGGAACTCTTACGCTCAACGGAAACAATACTTACAGCGGCGGGACGACATTGAATAACGGAACAATAATTTTCGGCAATAATTCCGCACTCGGCACGGGGACACTGACACTCGGCGGCACCAGCACAGTTCAATCAGATAATGACAGCCGTTCCGTTAATAATGCTGTCGATACCAGCGGTAACATTTTGACTGTTTCGGGAGCGTATAATTTGTCTCTTGATGGAGTGATATCCGGCAGCGGTTCATTGCTCAAGTCCGGCACAGGCACGCTTACGCTCAGAGGCAACAATACATACAGCGGCGGCACGACAGTCAGTACCGGCGGGCTGACGGGCACAACAAACAGTCTGCAAGGCAATATCACCAATAATTCATTAGTCTCATTCGACCAGGCTTACGACGGAACTTATGCAGCGGTCATATCCGGCAGCGGAGCATTAAATAAAACAGGAGCAGGAATTCTCACGCTTAATGGAAACAATACGTACACCGGCCTTACAACGTTATCAGCAGGCGGATTAATTTTAAATGGTCAGGTCGGCGGCGCCCTTACAGTGGCTGGCGGAATGTTAAGTGGAACGGGTATGGTCGGCGGTACCCTAACCCTCAGCGGCAGTATCTGCTCGCCGGGCAACAGTATTGGTACTATGACTATCGGGGGCGATTACGTTCAGAACACCGGCAGCACGCTGGAAATCGAGATTGAAAAGACGCCTTTAGGCATATTAAACAGCGACCTTCTGGATGTGGGCGGCTCGGCTACTCTTGAGGCAGACAGCATCATCTCAGTTACGGACATAAGTACAGACAGCCGTCTGATTGGGACAGGGGACACTTTTACAGTCATTCAAACCGGCTTGGGCGTGACGGATTACGGAGCGTCTATTATTTCAAACTCTGCGGTTTTGAGTTTTGCCGGCCTGATAAGCGGCAATGATTATCAGTTAGTAGTGACCAGAGAGGCCCTTGCCTCTAAAGTAAGCGGAGTAAATAGAAGCAGTCTTTTAGAAGCAATCGATTCAGACACCGGCAGTGCAACCGATGACTACATAACACTTATAAATGAACTTACCGCTATGAATTCAGCTCAACTTAACGATGCAGCGGACAAACTCAATCCTTTGCCCTGCGCTTCGGCAACCTCGGTTTCACTGGGTAATGCCGGGCGAATGATGAGTAATTTAGCGAACTACCTGACCGCGAGACGTCTGGGTATCGAAGAGCTTATGATGCTCAATGCGCAATCGCGAGAGGGCCAGTTATTGATTGCAGATGCATCAAACGACCCGAGAAAGCTTGCCTACATTATCAACGAAAACAAGAGAATTGAGAAAATGCAGCAGGAAAGAGCGGACAGCAAAATAAATTATTTCTTTATGCCGTTCGGCGTTTTTTACGAGCAGGATTCAACGGCGGAGCTGACAGGCTTCAGTGCAAAGGCTGCCGGAGCACAGTTCTGTCTCGATAAGAGCTGGGGACCGAATCTGATTGTGGGTGTCGGCGGCGGATACAGCCACTCCTTTATTAATTTTAATCAGGGCCGGGGCAAAGGCGATGTTGACAGCTTCAGAGTCGGGCCATACGCTACCTATTTCAAGGACAATCTCTTCGTCGATACATCACTGAGTTTCGGTTACCACAATAATAAAATTGGTCGGGACATAAAGTTCGGCACTATTAATCGCACCGCTGAAAGCGATTACAGTGCATACGATTTATCGGCATATATCGGCGGCGGATATGATTTCCACGTCAAAAACTGGACAGTGACCCCATCTGCATCTTTTCATTACATAAGCTATCGTAATGAGAGCTTCACCGAATCCGGTGCAGGCTCAGCCGGTCTGGACGTGGATGCAGCAACGTCGGAATCTCTTCGCAGCAGGTTAGGCGTAAAGCTGTCTGCAATTACCGAATTACACGGGACAAAAATTGTGCCAGAACTATTTGTCGGCTGGACTCATCAGTTTATGGACGAGGAGGATATCAAAGCCGGGTTCGTAAACGGGACCGCCAGGTTCACAACCAA
>CAYNDE010000311.1:0-2363 GCA_964395535.1 uncultured Pirellulales bacterium | reverse complement strand
AGCAGAAGTGCAGATAGAAAATTACTTCTCTAATTTAGGAGAATAGAAAAATGTCACGCGAAAAAGATACCATAAACAGAAGAAGCTTCCTGAAAACAGTAGCTGCAGCCGGTGCAGGTTCTGCCTTTTTTTCAAAGAACCTGTTAGCTGAGGCAAATGATGTAAACATCGCCGACCCCAACGCGGCAAAACCCGAAGTTCCAAAGATTCCCCTGCGAAAGTTCGGCAAATACGATTTGAAAGTCCCGGCCTTTTCGCTCGGAGTAATGTTCAACGCCCTCGAGCAGCAGGCCGTCCTCAGAAAAGCCCTCCAGCTTGGCGTCTATTACTGGGACTGCGCTTACAGCTATGCAAACGGCAACGCCGAAGTCGGTATAGGAAAAATTCTCGAAAAACAGCCCGAACTGCGAAAGAAAATGTTTCTTACTTCCAAGTCCGGAGGCTCATCACAGGAGCTTGAAACTTGTCTTCACGAATCTTTCAAAAGAACGAACACGGACTATATCGACCTTTACTACCTGCACGGGCTTTACAATGCCAGCCAGCTTAATGATGACCTGCGAAAATGGGCCGAAGACGCAAAAAAACGAAAACTCATAAAATATATAGGCTTTACCACGCATGGAAATATGGCCGACCACCTTTTGGCCGCGGCGAAGACCGACTGGATTGACGCTGTTATGACAAGCTACAACTACAACGTGATGCAGGATACAAAAATGCAGGAGGCCGTCCAGGCCTGTCACGAAAAAGGTATTGCTCTTATAGCTATGAAAACACAGGCTCAAAGAACCAGACAGCGAACCGATAAGGAACGAGAGCTAATCGAATACTTCACCAAAAAAGGCTTCACCGAAGGTCAGGCAAAGATAAAAATCGTCCTGCAGGACGAACGCTTCTGCTCTGCATGCGGCGGTGTCGGAAGGGGCAGCGTTGAGCATCTTATCCTCAATGTAGATGCCGTACTCGACAAAACTCCGCTTGACAAAAAAGACGTCGCCTTCTTTGCGGATTATGCAAAGAAAAACTGCGATGGCTACTGCGCCGGCTGCTCGCAAATATGTGAAAGTGAAGCGCCGGATATGCCGTACGTCGCCGATATTATGCGATACCTGATGTATTATAACAGCTACGGCGACCGCAAAATGGCCAGAGACCTTTTCGCTCAGCTGCCTGCCGCTGCAAAGACAAAATTGCTCACTACCAACTACTCCCTCGCCGAAGCAAAATGTCCGAACAGGCTGCCCATAAGCAGTCTTATGAGAGAAGCCGCAGTAAAATTAGCTTAATTTATAACAGATAACTTTTGTAAAACCAAAAAGCCGGTGGTAGCTCAAAGTGCTCGACAGAGCAAAGTCTCGACCTGCTGTCGTTAGTTATTGGCTTAAAATATGCCAAATGTTTAGCCTCTTAACCCTCGTTTAAATCGGATTTTTCTTTTTTGCATAAACCCTTATTATAAAAGAGCTTATCACCTATGTAAACCCCATTTTTTTGACTTGGCTATACCGTTTCTGCTATAATAAAACTGTTAAGAGCCTGACTGTTTTTCGGAATGGTGATGAAAAAATTTTATTATAAGTTTTGGATTCCCTTTACTATCGGTAAAAAGCGGATTCTGTTTTTAGCAATAGCAAGCTATATTGCCCTTTGCTGACATATTCAAATTTTTTGTCCCCTGATGAGTGAAAACCGCTTGTCTTCAGCGGTTTTTTTTATGCGCATACTATTAACATTTGACATAAACCTTTCCCGAAATTAAGCTTATGGTATTTGATTAAAAGATTTAAGGATTTTTTTATGATAATCGTTACAGGCGGTGCCGGTTTTATCGGCTCGGCTATTATTGCTGCGCTCAATAACCGCGGAATTGATGATATTCTCGTTGTGGATGAATTAGGCTCGGACGAAAAATGGAAAAATCTTCTCAACCTTTCCTTCGCAGACTATATCGAAAAAAATGATTTTCTCGAGCTTTTGCTGGATGGTAAAATCACACCGCCCGTCGAGGCCCTCTTCCATATGGGAGCCTGCACCGATACCACCGAGACAAACGCCTCCTATCTTATAAAAAACAATTACGAATACAGCAAGCTCCTGGCCCAGTGGTCTGCCGACTCACGCGTGCGCTTCATTTACGCATCGAGTGCGGCTACTTATGGCGACGGCTCAGCCGGTTTTTCTGACGACGAGGAAAAAATAGAAATCCTGCGGCCATTGAATATGTACGGCTATTCAAAGCAGCTTTTCGACTTGTGGGCGAAGCGCTCGGGCCTGCTGAAAAAATTTGTCGGCCTGAAATACTTCAACGTTTTCGGCCCCAACGAATACCACAAGGCCGATATGCGAAGCTTCGTCATAAA
>CAYNDE010000310.1:0-2377 GCA_964395535.1 uncultured Pirellulales bacterium | reverse complement strand
ACCTGTTACATATCCCCGTGCCGTTGATACACATAAGCACGCCATACACAGGCTCATCAATACTGTAGTTGACATGAGCAAAGATGTTCACTCTCGATTTGGAGTCATAGCCGGCCTCTTCAGCGACACCGTAGATTACTCCACTTGTCCCTGCGGTTGTTGCCGCCTGTCCGGCGTTGAGAACCTTCAATGAAAGTGCATTGTTCGGCTGGTCCCCGGCGCGATACGTTATCGGCACATCTGCTCTAAGCCCGGTTTCCTCTGCAGCCTGTCTTGTCAATTTGCCCTGCATTGAAAATGCGGGCAGTGCCTGCGGTATCAAATCTTTATCAATCCCGTAGCAATCCAGCACAATATCAGCAATTCGCCCTTTCTTAAAATCCCATAGTATCCCCTCAGACAATCCCGAATATGTGGTTTTAATCTCCCCGCACAATTTCATCGCTATAAAATCTCCCGGCAGCATTATCTTATGTATTTTTTTATAAATATCCGGTTCGTTATCCTTGACCCACTTCAGTTTTGATGCTGTAAAATTACCCGGCAGATTCAGACAGTGCTCGAAACATTTTTTTTCGCCGATTTTTTTCGCTGCCCCCTGCCCGATTTGCACCGCTCTGCTGTCGCACCATATTATCGCCGGCCGCAAAACTTCGAAATTCTTATCAACCAGGACTAATCCGTGCATCTGATATGATATTCCTATCGCTGATATGTCCTGAAAATTATCTGCCGCCTGGTTTCTAAGCCCGGCTATTGCCGCCTTTACATTTTCCCACCAAACAGACGGCTTCTGCTCGGCCCAGCCGGCCTGCTTGGCAATAATTTCAAGCTCGGTATCGGGACTGGATGAAGATGCAATTACCTTACCGCTGCCGGCATCCAGCAAAGATGCCTTCACAAACGAACTTCCAACGTCTAATCCAAGTAAATACATATTCAACCTTCCAAAGTTAATTGTCAGTAAAAATTACTTAAAAAGATATTCTCATTTCTTCGTCCACACAAAATTTCACGACATAGGCATAAATGAGTACAACATACCGTAGCCCTTAAGAATGTAATATATCATCATCAGGCAGACGAGTCCATAAATAATTTTCGGCAGCCAGAAACTGAAAATCTGGAAATTAAAGACAGCGGTCTCTGAATTCATATCTGCAAGTTTTTTCACGGAAGAATCGAGCTGACCCGACTCTTCGCCGGTTTTCCATAAATCGATAAAACCGTCGGGCAGCGGTCCTTTGAAGCCTTCAGAGGCATCCCTGCCCTGCTGTACACTTAATTCTGCTCCTTTCAGTCTGTCGGCTATGACAAGATTAGTTGTAGTCTGGGTAGCGATTCTCGTACAGTCGGTTATAGGAACGCCCGCACTTAACAGAATGTAAAAACTATAGCAATAACGGCTCAGTGCGAGATGTTTCAACGCATTTCCCAATACCGGTATATAAAGTGATACGGAATCGAGCACATATCGCAACGGGCCTGTCCTGGGTGTAAAAACGATAATCAGAACAATGATTAAGGCGGGAACACAAAAAATACTCATTAAAAAAATCGACTGATGAATGGCATCTGAAAACGTGCAATGACCCAAAAAATAGCCCGGCAGAGGAATAAACAAAGCCGCAAAAAAAAGTATAAGCGCCGGAAAAATCAGGCCGGAAATAAGCTTGGCTCTAATCGTTTTTTTCAAGTTATGCCACTGTGAAAGTATTGTTAAAACCTGCGGCAGGTTGCCGGAATTCTCCGCAGCTTCTATGGCGAGAACATCCAGCCGGTCGAAAACCTTCGGAAATCTTTGCATCGCTTCTGTTAGCGTATTCCCTTCCTGTATGGTTTTCAGGATTTGAGCAAGCGGTTGGCGCATTCGGCGAGATGAACTTTGGGCAGCTACCGTTAAGGCCCTCGAAATGGGCAGGCCCGCATCGAGCATCGTCGCGAGATTGTGATAAAACAATTCGTTATTAACAGCCATAAGTAAATCATAATATATTTCTGCGACAAAAAAGCGAGCAAATTCTGCCGGTCATCTTACTGCTGTGCAACCTTTATCCTCTTGCCATAAATGGATTTATGGATTAACATAAAAGGTTATGGAACTGCGTAAAACTTTAGCTGTTATTACCGGCTCGACAGGGCGGTTAGGCTCGGCAATTGCCCTCGCACTGGCCCAGGCGGGCTGTAACTGCATCTGCCATTACAATAAAAATCGCGAAAAGGCAAAATCAATTGTCGAAAAGATTCAGCATTACAAAGTTAAAGCTGAAGCAGTCCAGGCAGAGCTTACCGACGAAAAACAGATAGAAAATTTATTCGAGAAGGCCGGCCGGCTCGGCGCACCGCAGATTCTGATAAACTCGGCAGCAGTTTTTTC
>CAYNDE010000309.1:0-2377 GCA_964395535.1 uncultured Pirellulales bacterium | reverse complement strand
TTTGGCAAAAAAAAAACGACAAATTCTGACGCAATTTGCTATCCTCTTTTGGAACTTTAGCTTTTTTATTGAGCAACAGGCGTGTATTCTTATAATATGATTCTTTACTCATCGCTTTTTCAGGAGCTTAGATATCAAGACCATTGATCTGCGAAGCGACATGGTTACTCTGCCGGCCCTGTGATGAGACAATAATTTCAGTTTTGAGTCAGATTATGAAAAATTAAGCAAAAGGAGATTTTGTTATGACTCGCAAGTCCTTTATTATAATCTTATGGGCATTACCGTTTGTGTTTGTTTTACCTGTCCTTTCGCTTGGTCAGTCTTTTAGATTGCTCAATGAGCCGGTCGATATCGGCGCCTGTTTTCGCGACTTTACCAATACATATTACCTGGCTGACAATCTGGCTGAATTCGAGCCTGAATCGGCGACAGGGAAAATCAGTTATCGTCGACACAACTACGCAACCGGCTTAGCCTTTAACGATATTTTTGCATCTCTCAGAAACGTACGTGCCAATGAATTTCCCGGCGGCGAATATGCCGAGTCGCCGGCCCTGTCGTTTTCCATCGAATTTATATCTGCCCGGACAATCCGTATTCGTGCTCAAAGCGGGGACGAAATGAAACCTGACGGCCAATCCATTATGCTGGTCGGCGGTAAAGCTCCGCAGGATGCGAGTTCCTGGAAGTACGGCAAAGTCGAGGGTGGTCACCGTTACACCAGCGAATACGGTTCAATAACGATTCTTGAAAGGCCGTGGCATATCGAATTGCGAGATGCACAGGGCCGGTTACTTACCCGCACCAATCACAGCACTGATAATAGCACTTCCATCACACCGATTATGCCGTTTTGTTTCGTCCGCAGGGCCTCGGACTATTCCCGCTGTTTCAATGCCGTCTTTTCGCTGTCACCGGGTGAAAAGATTTTCGGCTGCGGCGAATCATTCACCCGCCTCGACAAACGAGGCCAGAAAGTCGTACTCTGGACCTGCGATGCAAGGAGCGCCGAGAGCGAAAAAATGTATAAACCAATCCCTTTCTTTATGAGCAGCCGCGGCTATGGTGTGTTTATGCACACCTCAACGCCGATTACCTGCGACTTCGGGAAAAATTTTAGCGGCCTTTATTCTTTAATGCTCGGCGACGACGAGCTTGATTTGTTTGTTTTCTTAGGCAGCCCAAAAGAGATACTCAATGAATATACGAATCTGACCGGCAAAGCTGCGATGCCGCCTTTATGGTCATTCGGCCTGTGGATGAGCCGCATCACCTATACCTCCGAAGAGCAGGTGCGCTCAGTTGCCAAAAAATTGCGTGAAAACAAAATACCCTGCGATGTGATTCATATCGACACCGGCTGGTTCGAGACCGACTGGCGGTGCGATTATGAATTTTCGAAGTCGCGATTCGAAGACCCTGAAAAAATGATTGCGGACCTGAAAGAGGACGGTTTCCACATTTCTCTCTGGCAGCTTCCTTACTTTGTGCCCAAGAACCGGTACTTTAAGGAACTTGTGGAAAAAGACCTTGTCGTAAAAGATAGCAAAGGTAACCTGCCGTATGAAGACGCCGTTCTTGATTTTTCCAATCCCGAAGCCGTCAAATGGTATCAGGATAAAATTGCCGGCCTGCTTCGCATGGGCGTGGGCGCGATTAAGGTTGACTTCGGTGAGGCGGCTCCATTCAAAGGCCTATACGCCTCCGGGCGCACGGGATTCTACGAACACAACCTTTATCCGCTGCGATATAACAAGGCGGTAGCCGATATTACCCGCGAGGTTAGCGGTGAAAATATTATCTGGGCACGAAGCGCCTGGTCAGGCTCTCAGCGATATCCAGTGCATTGGGGCGGTGACAGCGAGAATACCGATACCGGAATGGCTGGACAGCTTCGCGGGGGACTATCCTTCGGATTATCCGGTTTTTCGTTTTGGAGTCACGATATAGGCGGTTTCGTAGTCCGGCCGCCGGCCGAGCTTTACCGCCGCTGGATGCCGTTCGGTATGCTCACCTCGCACAGCCGATGTCACGGTGCTCCGCCAAAAGAGCCCTGGGAATACGGCGAAGAATTTATGAATGATTTCAGGCTGGCTGCGGAAATGAAGTATAAGCTAATGCCGTATGTCTATGCACAGGCCAAACAATGCAGCGAGCAGGGCCTGCCTATGCTTCGAGCGTTATTCATCGAATATCCCGACGATGACGGCTCCTGGCTGATTGAGGATGAGTATCTTTTCGGCTCGGATATTTTAGTTGCACCACTATTGCACGCTGATACTGCCAGCAGGGATGTTTACCTGCCCGCAGGACAATGGATTGATTATCAAACGAACAAAATTTATACCGGCGGCTGGCATCACATCGAAGCTGG
>CAYNDE010000308.1:0-2380 GCA_964395535.1 uncultured Pirellulales bacterium | reverse complement strand
TTAGAATTATATGCAGTCTTTGGCGGCCCGTTACTTCATCATCATTTTGCATATAGCAAGTAAGGATAAAACACACCTCGAAACAATTGTCCTCTATCCAGTCCACGGCAGAAAGAAGCGCTAAATGGTCAAAGCCGGCGTCTTTGAGAAATCTTAAAATAGCCAAAACACCATGGTTTTCAGCGGTTACGGCTATTCTATTCTCCTCAAGAACAGCCACCTGTATATCTTTGAAAGTTGATTCGAGTTTTTCTCTTAATGATTTATTCACTGTTCATTCCCTCGGGGTTCATCACTTACCGGAAATAAAGGCGGCCACTCAAGTTCGCCCAAAGCCATCTCCTGATTTCTTCTGTAAGACTTGTAATTTTCCCTGTATTTTATGTAGCCGTTTGCCATTTCTTTATCAATCAGTGTCCAGAGGTGGGTTACGGCGATAAATATCGCCTCCGGCCTTGGCATGCACCCGGCTATCCAGCCGTCTATGGGGATATATTTATCCAGATGCTTTATGGTGTTGTAAGAGTCCCAGTACATCCCACCATTTACAGGACAAGAGCCAAAACCTATCGTATATTTGGGTTCATACATCTGCTCGTAAGTCCTTATAATAGGCCTTAAGGTTTTTACTGAGACATACCCCGTAATTAGGAAGAGATTTGCTTGTCTGGGCGTAGCGACAGGGATTATACCGAATCGCTCCGCGTCCCACCGTGCGGTTATAACTGGCGGGACTTCGATTATTCCGCAGCCGGTACAAAAATATATCACGTGCAGGGAATACTTATTTGCCATCTTGGCAGGGGCTTTGAACCATTTCGTAATCTGGTTTCTATCCAATTGTTAACTCCTTATCGCCATGGTTATAATCAGACCCACAAAAGCCAGCAGTGTAGGCCACTTCCACAGGTACTTAATTGCCTGTTCGATTCTAAACCTTGGGAAGACAGCGTTTATACATAGGCCAAGCACAAATACCACCAGCATTTTCACAAAGAAGATAACTGGATTAGCTGCTCCTCCCAGAAACAAATTTACAAAAAGAGCAATACTAATAAACAAAACAAAGGCATGTTCAATAGTAGCCAGTGCTAAATATTTGCCGCCGTATTCGGCCATCGGACCGGAAGAGATTTCCTGCGGTGCTGAGCTCACATCAAACGGTCTGATCCCAAGTATCGCAGGCAGGATAAGAAAATAAGAAAGTCCCGACAAAAACAGCGGAAAAGAAATGATTGACCAGCCTGTGCTCTGCTGGGCATTTACCACTTCCATTATAGAAATGGTTTTATAACGGGTCATTACCGCCAGCAGCACAAGAAGCAATGGCACTTCATATCCCAGGCTCAGAATGAGTTTGCGTGAGATGCCGATACTGATATTGGGGTTAGCTCCCTCGCCTCCCGACAAGGCCATACCTAAGGGTGCAAGTAACATGATATAAAGAATTACCAGTAGTCCACCAGAGCTGCTTAATGGACATATTTTCCCAAAGGGCAGAAATAAGACCACCACAATTGAGCCAGCTAAAGAAAGTACTATCCCTAAGTCAAACATACGGCCGTGTGATACGCTTTTCTGGCAGAATAGTCTAATCATATCGATAACCGGCTGGATGAGAGGAGGACCGTAGCGCCAGTGAATTCTTGCCATAATCTTCCTGGCTAAACCTAAAAAGAATACTCCCACTATAAGTGCCAAAAGCGGAGACAGAATTATCTGCATTACTTTTGTTACCATGGTTTCCACTTAAGCTGAACGAAAATTAACAACGCTATGAATAATATAATGTACATTACATAGTAGCCTACGTCTCCAGCGTATACACGTCTGACGCCGTCAGATAACCTTTGCATGGAAGAGGCAATCCAATAATAAAATTCATCTATCACGTCCCTCAGGAAAGGCTTTATCATTCTATACAGCGGACCATAAAATTCGGCTGTATAGTGGTATTTATCTTTTGGGATATGCGTACCGGCTGCATATGTGTCTTGTTGAGCAACTGGTACCGATTTTGCACCCAAACGAAACAGAAACCAGACAAAGACCGCAGCCACTAACAAGGCGGAAAAAATGTTTATTGTATTTAATGTCCCGGTCTCTGAGGCAATTCCCCAGATAGTTACATTTAACGATTCAAAACCAAAAGAAGTTCCAATCGCATTGACAACCTTAAGGGGGATACCAGGAAGGATACCAAATAAAAGAACCAATATGGTTAATAAAATTATGGGTAGCTGCATAGTGAATGGTACTTCTTTGACATCTTTATATTTTTCCGGCAGCTGACCTAAGAATATGTTGTGAATAAACTTGTAGCCGTACAAAATTGTTCCCCAAGTTCCCAAAAATGCGGCGAACGCTAAAAATGGATGGC
>CAYNDE010000307.1:0-2384 GCA_964395535.1 uncultured Pirellulales bacterium | reverse complement strand
CAATCGGGTCGATTACCCACCATATCGGCAAATCGCCTCTCGGCGGCTGTTTGAATAGTTTGCCCTCGCTTCCTTCCTCTGCGATAAAGCCGTGGTCGGGGTAAGTTTCCTTGATTCTGTCGATAATGATTTTCTGACAGTGCATGTCTGCCTGCGTTACCAGCTCCTCGTCGTTTTTAATCGACACCTTTAGAAAATTTAACTCTTCCATCGCCCTCTGTCCTGCCAGACGGGCTGCAACTACGCCGGTTTCCAGTATCCTGCTTAATGTTCCTTTATCCAGACCCATAACTACCTTTTCTTTATCAGCTTGACACGATAGTCTATATTTTCTATTGTAACAAAATTATGCTTTCAGGCCAACAGAATAAGTCCAGATTTTATTCAAAAGCCACGCGTCGGCAGCGGCTTATAGCCGCAGGGATTTTCATTTTTATCGCAGCCTTTTTCACGATTTTGGCTCTTGCTGGCTGGGGCAGAATCGACCTTGATTCCTGGCTTGGCCCCTGTGGTTTTAAGCAAAGGTATGGTTTGCCCTGCCCGAGCTGTGGTATGACGACCGCTG
Organism: uncultured Pirellulales bacterium; assembly: GCA_964395535.1. Lineage (GTDB taxonomy): Bacteria > Planctomycetota > Phycisphaerae > Sedimentisphaerales > Anaerobacaceae > CAYLMG01. The sequence continues at coordinate 1,819 of CAYNDE010000307.1, read as the reverse complement.
CGGTTTGCTTTGCAAAAGGACAGGTCCTGAAGTCCTTTTATACTCAGCCGGCTGCAGGACTATTTTGTACGATAATTTTGATTTCCGCGGTTTTAGCTTTCCTTACAGCCGTTTTTGGTATATATTTTGAATTTCTTAATCGTATTAAGAAGCTCAAGGTAGCCTATATAATTCTGGCATTGCTGGTAATAATGGCTGCTGCCTGGGCGGTCACGCTTGCCAGGGCCATTGTTGAAAACAGGGGCAGATAGAAAGAATGAAGATGATGAAAAAACATAAGAGTACCTCTGAAAATTCAGAAAATCAGAGCCGCGACCGTAAGGAAGCGGTCAAGAATAGTAATTTAAAAAATCAGAGCCGCGACCGTAAGGGAGCGGTCAAAAGTAATTGTTTTTATTTTTATGAATATATTTTTAGAGGTCCCAATAGTATTAAATTTTTCGCTGTTGCGGTGCCGGTGTCTCTGTTCCTTGTTTTTTGTGTCGGCTGTGGGATTCTGATTCCCTCGGCACACGAGACGAAAATCCCCGCAGAGTTCAAATTGACGGATTACAAAGGCAGAAAGACACTTGTATTGGTCAATCAGCCGGCCTGGCTCGGTGCACCGCTTGTCCTGCGGCAGCAGCTTACAGAGCGCATAAACGACTACCTTGTTGAAAATGTCAAGCTCGGCCCAAATGATATTATAGACTACGAGCAGCTCAGCGATTTTCGCGCCAAGAGGGTTGATTATAATATGATGACCGAGGCACAGATTGGCAGGGCCTTAGGTGCCGATTTGGTTTTGCTTGTTGTTCTTGACGGCTTTAATATGGCCAAGCTCCCCGATGTGGATTACTACAATGGCGAGCTTGGCTGCCAGGCGATCTTGATTGATGTTGAAAGTGCTAAAAAATTGTGGCCGCAGGAGGAAACCGCCAGGCTAATCAAAGTCGGCTTCGATTTTGAAGTGCGAGGCCAGGAATTGGCCATTAACAGGCTCGCAAGTGCTGCCGCTTATTGTATAACAAAATATCTTTATGATTGTCGCAAAGATAAATTTAAAATTGCCGACGACAGAAGCGGTGCCCAATGGCAGCAATGGTAACTGAAAATTATTTTACGGAGGTGCTATGATTAAGGTTCTAATCACGGACAAACTGGCGCAGGAAGCTATTGACTTGATTAACTCGACAGACGGGGCTCAGGCTGTAATCAATATCGGCCCGCCTGAGGACGAGCTTGCAAAATTGGTAGCCGAGCATGACGGCCTTTTGGTTAGAAGCGGCACAAAGGTAACTGCCAAGGTCCTTGCTAATCCCGGCAAGCTCAGAGCAATCGGCAGGGCGGGTGCCGGAACGGATAATATCGATGTCGCCGAAGCCGACAAAAAAGGTATCGTCGTTATGAATACGCCCGGCGGAAATACTATAAGTGTCGCAGAGCACGTCTTTGCTTTGGCCCTTGCTCTCAGCCGCAATATCGTCCCTGCCTCTAACAGCCTGAAAAGCGGTGCCTGGGACAGAAAAAAGTTTATGGGCTATCAGCTCAATAAAAAAACACTTGGCATTATCGGCCTCGGCAAGATTGGCTTGGCCGTTGCTCGAATTGCAAAAGCTTTCAATATGAAGCTCCTCGGCTTTGACCCCTATGTCACGCCGCCGGACGCCGGTAAGTTGGGAATTGAAGTTGTCGATTCGGCAGATAAAATTTACAAGCAGGCCGATTATATCACAGTTCACGTCCCGAAAAATGAAAAGACGCTGAATATGATTGGCGCCGAGCAATTCAAGATGATGAAGCCGACGGTTCGACTGATAAATACCGCTCGCGGCGGCAT
>CAYNDE010000306.1:0-2400 GCA_964395535.1 uncultured Pirellulales bacterium | reverse complement strand
GAATCCGGCGGCAAACTGTCAAAAAGAGAAAGACCAAAAGCACTGCGAGATGCAATTACTCATATGCCCGAAGCGAACATTGACAAGCTGGCTGAAACAGCAAATATCACCACTGACCAATTAAAAAGTTTTCTGAACGAAACGTGGACACCGGATATGCCGGCTATCGATGCGATGGCAAAATATCTCGGCGTTCACCTGCCGGAAATAAACGTAGTGGATTTTTTCAGAAGCGGCTATTTGCCTGAGACAATGGTAAACTTTCTCGCGCTTCTCGGCTGGAGTCCGGGTAATAAAAAAGAGATTATGACGATTAGTGAGCTTATTGAAAGTTTTGATTTGACAAGGCTCACCAAATCTAACAGCCTCTTTGACCGCTCAAAGCTTATTGCCTTTAACACAGAACACATAAGGATGACGCCGAAGGACAAACTGCTGGATTGCTTTAAGAAATATCTTAAAGAAATTAAATCACCGGTATCAAAGGCCGATGATGCAATGCTCAGCCGGCTCTTAAAGATAAATGAAGGGGCGAGGACACTTGAAAATATTGAAAATAAAAGCAGGTTTTTATTTGTAGATAATGATTCGATAGAATATGATGAAAAAGCTGTTAAAACGGTCCTGCTTAAAGACAGGGCCCTGGAAATACTCGCTATCATTAGTGAAAAATTGTTCGCGATGGAGCAATTGAGCGAGCAGGCGATAGAGGATATGCTTCGCGGACTGGCCGAAGAAAGGCAGGTCGGGCTCGGCAAAGTAGCTCAGCCCCTGCGTGTGGCGATTTGCGGGACGACCGTCAGCCCGCCGATATTCGATTCGGTAGCACTGCTGGGAAAGGAAAATACACTGGCCAGAATCGACATAGCACTCAAAAAATTCGGTCAGGAAAAAAAGAGGGACAGTTAAGGAGACAACAAATGTCACTTTTGGTTACAGGCTCGATTGGAATAGATACGGTAACGACACCTTACGGCGTGAGTGAAAATTGTCTTGGCGGCTCGGCGATTTACTTCAGTCTGGCGGCGAGCTACTTCAGCCCGGTTCGGCTGGTCGGCGTCATAGGCTCAGATTGTCCGTTTAATCTGGCTGAGGTCTTTGCCGGCAAACAAATCGACCTTCAGGGAATAGAAAGACGAGAGCTGAGCAGGACATTCCGCTGGAAAGGGTCATATCACGATACAATGAGCGAGGCGATAACTGATAATATCGAATTAAACGTTTTGGCTGAGGCCCCGCCGAAGGTGCCAGAGGAATTCAGGGACAGCAAATTCGTTTTCCTTGCGAACACTGCGCCGGCCCTGCAGATCGAGCTTCTCGAGCAGCTCGAAAGGCCAGCCTTTGTGGCAGCCGATACGATGAGCTGCTGGATAAGCGGCAGAGTCGACGATTTGAAGCGGCTGCTGCAAAGGATTGACTGTTTAGTAATAAACGCAGAAGAGGCCAGAGCCCTGGCCTGCGAAAGCAATCTCGTAAGGGCAGGCGATATAATTTTACAGATGGGGCCGAGAATTTTGATTATCAAAAAAGGCGAATCCGGTTTGCTGATGACCAATACGAGCGGACAGAGGTTTGCCCTGCCGGCGTTCGCAGCTTCTGAGGTCAAGGACCCAACGGGTGCAGGCGACAGCTTTGCAGGCGCGATGATGGGAAGATTAGCTGAAGTCGGCAGGACCGATTTTGCATCACTAAAAGAAGCGGTCGTGTATGGAACGGTTGCAGCCTCTTTTACAATCTCCGACTTCTCTGTCAGCGGGATAAATTCCATTACGCGGCAGGATATAGAAAAAAGATTTAACGAGCTTAAAGAGCTCGTGGCATTTTAGACCTTGAAGTTTTCTATTTGAAGGAATGGTTTCCGGATGCGAGTTTTTATTGCTGTGGACATTGATAAGCAAGTCAAGACTGTAGTGACGGAGCTGCAAGAAAAAATACGCCAGCAGGCGGCTGTTGAAAAAAAAGATGCAAGCTGGGTCAGGGGCGAAGCGATGCACCTTACATTAAAGTTTCTGGGTGAAATTGATGACAGAGGAGTAGTAGAAGTATGCAAAATAGCAGAAGAGGCTTCGAGAAAACATAAAAGTTTCGAGCTTGATATAGAGGGCGCCGGCAGTTTCGGCGGAAGAAGCGCCCGGGTATTATGGATAGGGACGGGGGCAGGCGGCGACAGCTTACTTAAGCTCGCAGAAGACATAGAGCAGGGCCTGGCAGAGGCCGGCTTTCCAAAAGAGAGACGGAAATTTGCCGGCCATCTGACTTTATGCAGAATAAAAAATGCAAAAGCGGGCATGCAGCTCGGACTAACAGCACAAAATTACGAGAATTTCAAGGCGGGTACGACATTTATTGACTCGGTAACAGTATATCAAAGCCAGTTGAAACCGACAGGCCCGGAATATA
>CAYNDE010000305.1:0-2401 GCA_964395535.1 uncultured Pirellulales bacterium | reverse complement strand
TCGGTATGATAGGAACTCTAATCGGGCTTGTGCAGATGCTCAAGAGCATATCGACTCCTGAGAACATCGGAGTTGGTATGGCGACGGCACTTTTGACGACCTTTTACGGTGCATTTGCGGCCAATTTACTTTTTATACCTCTTGCGGGCAAACTCGGGATATACTCGAAGGCTGAGACGATTTCGATGGAGATGATTTTGGAGGGCGTATGCGCGATAGCAGAGGGCGAGAGCCCGATGAATGTTCGAGAGAAGCTGCAGACGTTTATCTCCACGGGCAGACGTGAAGAAGTGAAGGCAACTATATAATGAGCAAAGAGCCGAAACAAGCCGCTGCGGGGGACGAGGAGCAGGGGGCGCCGGAATGGATGGTGACATACAGTGACTGTATGACGCTGCTTCTTACATTTTTTGTTCTGCTTTTAACTTTTTCATCTTTCGACGACAAGATTTACCGTCAGTTTCACGAGACTTTATTCGAGGATTTGCCTCAAATTTACCTGCAGGTGAGGCGCAGTAAATCTTCCTTTTTGAATCCCGAAGAGCCTCTTATTCTGGCTGAGCTCGAAGAGGGCAGCGAGAAGCTGACATTAGAGGGCCAATCGAAAGCGAACCTGCTAATGGAAAAAGAGCCGAAAGAATTTACCGAAAGGAGAGTTTTTTACGTTGATTCTGACAGGATTTTCTGGGCGGAAGGCACGTCAATGTCAGCAGACGGTCAGAGGACGCTGAGGCTTATGGGTTTATTCTTGAAAAGGATTGAGGGCAGAATTGTTGTCAGCGAGAACGGTTTGGATGATGGCGGCAGGTCCGAAGAGCTCGGCCTTGCACGCGCTCTTGCGGTTGTTGAGTACCTTGCAGAACAGGTGGGCCTCGATGAGGGCAGATTCAGCATATCGGCTGTAAGTACTATGGATTCATCGACCCGACTGTCCCGGAAGGGTAAACGTGCGCTGGAGATAGTAATCCTGGAAAGGAGTGTTTACGATTGATTCTGAAGCGTCGGATGATTAAGGAGCAGGGCCCGAAGGTTCCCGGCTATATCGTAACTTATTCCGATATGGTGACGCTGCTTCTTACTTTTTTTGTGCTTCTGCTCAGTATCGCTGAAGACCAGGACCCGGAGCTTGTCAATATAGGACGGGATTCTTTCGTCAGGGCAATGCGGACTTTCGGGCTGGGAATGATTATGGGCAGGGGCCAACCGGCTAATTTCGGCCAGCTCAGTATAAAACATCCAATTAAACCACCGGATGAGATAGTCGACGGCAGGGTTATCAATGCGGAGGCAGAAAGGACGGAGCGGATATATAAGAAGCTTCGCCAAACAATGATGGCTTCGCCGTCCCAGATAAAGTCAGAGAAGACTAATTTTACAGTAACCGAGATTCGATTTTCTCGCGGCAGTGCGGTATTGAATAAGGAGGGGCGGGAATATTTGAATCGGTTTTGCAGAGATATTCAGCAGGCAGGCAGCTTAAGCGGAGTGAAACTTTTTGTGCTTGGTCTGGCAAGAGATGCGCCGAGCAAAACAGAGCAGTTGCTGCTAAGTGCAAAAAGAGCAAAAACGGTTGCTGATTTTCTTGAGGCGACACTGGGAGAAAGAGAGGGCGTCAGCATTTATTGCTGGGGGGCCGGTTCCGGAGGTGAGTGGGTCGGGCCGGAAAGCTCACTCTCAGAGCAGTCGCAAATAGTAATAGGCCAGCTTCTGGGTGGTGATTAAGCCGGGGCGGTTTTTCGCCTTTTAGTTTGTTTTCGTCAAGTTCTGCGACAGTGTTGTTTAATTTATCAACTTTTTGTTGGCGGGTATCGACTATTTGGAATTATAGGCAGGGTTCAAGTGTTTGGGCACGGTTTTTGCACATAAAGAAAGTAAACTGAAGTTATTTGGTGCAAGTGATGGTTGAGCGATATAAGAAAACGATAGTAACTTTTCTGGTTGTTGTTCTTGCGGCCGGTGCCGTTATGGTTTTGTGTTCTGAGGGCTCAGGCTCTGAGGGTCAGGATTCACTGAGCAGCAAGTTAAGCTCAGGGATTTTTGATGATGCGAACTTTTCAGGCCGGAAAGATGAAAAATTTGGGACGGGTGAGCTTTTTTACAGGATGATTCTTGCGATTTTGCTGGTTGTTGTCCTGGGAGTGGCGGCGATTTATGTCTCGAAAAGACTGCTGCCAAAAATAACGACACTGGCTGGCAAAGAGATTCGGATTGTAGAGACGGTTCATCTCGGCCAGCGAAGGGCGATTCACCTGATAGAGGCGGGCGGCAGACGTATTCTGATAGGAAGTACCAGTGAATCGATTACGAGACTGGCTGAGGTTGGTTCCGGGGCGCCAGCATCTTCGCAGCGGTCTTCGGAACAGGAGGAGTAGGCGGATGGCCTGCAGGCTTAGCAGAATAT
>CAYNDE010000304.1:0-2433 GCA_964395535.1 uncultured Pirellulales bacterium | reverse complement strand
AGCTTCCCCTGATTGCATTTCGAGCGAAGTTGCCGCCGTCGGCGGCGAACTGGTCGTCGTGTCCGAGCCAGGGGTATTGTCTGTTTATCCAGCATTGAGGCCATCCGTCGGGCGGCTTATGAGCGGGGCAGCTAATAGTCTCGAAAGGAGTTATGTTACCTGATTCGAGTCCTGCGATGAGAATGAGGGGCTTTACGGATGAGCCGGGCGGGTATGTTTTGTATATAGCTCTATTTATCATCGGCTCATTGGTATCGTTGATAAGCTGGTCATAATCATATCTCGCCCTGTTCAAATCGAAGGTCGGCAGAGAGACGAGGGCGAGTATGTCGGCTGAAGAGACGTCGATAACGACAGCGGAGATACCGGGTTTGCAGTTTGGGTCGTGCGGGTATTCGGCGAGGAATTTTTCTATTGATTGCTGAAGCTGGATGTCAATTGTGAGCTGGACGTCGCGGCCGACTTCGTTTTCTGTACGGTTTTCGTTGCCGTCGATATCGTAAAAGATTTCACCTCGTTTTCCGCGAAGGATGCTTTCACAAACGTACTCGACACCGCGCCGGCCGCAAAGCTCACCGGCCAGATATCTTGAAAATCTGTCTTCAGCGAAGAGGTCTTTGTCCTGTTCGTGTGCGGGGCTGACCCATCCTATTGTTTGTGCGGCTACGGTTGTGTAGGGGTAAATTCTTTTTGAGCCCGGCGCGATTTCGACGCCTTCGATGTTCATAAATTCGAGCTGAGCGGTGAAGATATCATTGTCTGTGATTAGTTCCAGAAGTGAGATGCTGTCGTGCATTTCCGCGATATTCTGTTTTTCAACGAGCAGCAGCCGGTCATCGGCATCCGGAAAGCAGTTTTCGAAATCGGCGGTGAAATCGGATAATTTGACGGCAAAGAGATTGTCTTTGTGTTCCTGGAAGAGTTCTGATTTGAAGCAGTTTTCGCGCCAGGCCTGAAAGAGCCGCAGGTTCCAGACCTGGTCGTTTTTTGCTATGATTTTTTCTTCGAGTTCGTTTCGTTCGAGTCCGAAATGTACGCATTTGTCTATAATTTCCTGCAACCTTCGTTGTCCGGCCTGGATTTGCTCAGCCGCTTCTGTGAGTGCTTTTTCGGGCTCGGCTTTGCGTTCGGCCTTTAAGAGCTTTGCTTTTATAAGCCTGGGGTCCGAGTAACTTATCAGCTCATAGCTTATGTGAAGCTCGAACTGCAGTTCATCGTCGGCTAAAATCCGGCCTTTTCTGTCAAGGATTTTGCCCCTGACGGTTTTGAGCAGCTTTGTTAGGCCTCGCTGGCGTTTGAATTCTGAGATTTTATCCTGTATGGAGGAATTCGGCATAAGCTGCATCTGAGCGAGACGGTAAATGCAAACGAAAAAAAATATTGTGCTTAGGATTATGAAGATTTTTAACCTTTTGTCGTACATTTTTTTTCTGGACTTTTATGCACAAATTGTGAGCAGGCGATTTATCTTCCTGCAAAACGACGTGTTTTTATACCCATCCACCAGGCGATTGGCAAGAAGAAAAGCGGTCCGACAATTCCTGAAAAGAGCGAATCGGCAAACACAATTTTATATATGTCAGGCTGGCGGTCGGCTCCTTTGAGCAGACTAAGATAATAAATGGATATTCCGATTACAATAGACGAGACAAATACAGCTGCAGCCTGATAATGGATTTTTCTAATGGAGATGAGCTGATGGAGAAAGGAGATGAGGGTACCGATAACTCCAAAGCTGATGACGCCGGGCCCCATTGCCGTTCCGATTAAATCAGATGCAAAACCTATCGCGAATGAGGTTATGATTGCCACGTTCATATCGCAGTAAATCGAGAAGAAGACGACAAGAATGACAAGCAAATCCGGTTTATAATCCAGATTTGACAGTAAGCCGTCCTGCAACAGGGCTGCACCGATGATTAGAACTGCAAATCGCAACCATCGCATTTTAGCCCCCCGGCTTATCGGAATTAATTACTATCACGTCAACACTGGTCAGAGTCTGTATATCGCAGGCCGGCTCGACGGTTATATCCCAGAGATGGGGATTGTTGGAGCTTGTTCGGCATTCAGATATTGTTCCAATGATAATGGGGGAATACAAGAAGCCGGTCTTCGGTTTACAAAATACCTTCTGTGCAGTTGTGACTTTATAGCTTTTCGGAATGAGCTGTATTTTCATAGCTGTTTCATTTCCCTGTGCTATGGCATCCCTGTCGCCGAGCCTGACAGGGATTTGTGAGTGTTGGCTGGTAATCAGCCTGACTTTTGAAGTATAAGCTGTAACCTCACAGACGGTGCCTATGATGCTGTTGTCGCCGATGACGAATTGGCCAACTTTGAGGCCGTGATTTTGGCCGCGATTTATTACGAGCTCATCGGCAGAGATTTTTGTAATGTTTGCAAAAACAAACTTGTCTCCGGGCCTGGGAT
>CAYNDE010000303.1:0-2436 GCA_964395535.1 uncultured Pirellulales bacterium | reverse complement strand
GCGTTCGCCGGATTTTCGTCCGTGCTCAGCCAAAGTTCACAATTGTCGTCGCCGGCGATCCAGAACGTGTACTGGTCGCTGAACGCCGGATGAACATAACCGCGCACCCGTGTGCCATAGTTATCCGCCCAGTCAGTCGGCGCCTCGAATGAGGTGAGCTCGTTGCAGCCGGTGCGATTGTCGGGATAATCTGGATTCGACGTCAGGTTGCTGACCGCCGTGCCGCCGATTCCTTCCCACCACTCGCGGAGAATAGTACCACTGCCGCCTCCGCCGCTGGGCATGACGTCGCCGACTTCGCTGGAATAGGATGACTCATTGCCCGAGGAATCAACAGCTGTGACCACGTAATAATAGGTCGTGCCGTTAGTCACCGACGAGTCGATATATTCCGAGATGGTGAGGTATTCAAGGGGAAGGGGACCATTTATCTTGCTGTAGTCCGAGCCGGGCGTCGTGGAGCGATAGACCTTGTAGCCGGCCAGATCAGGCTCGCTGTTGTTGTTCCAATCGAGCCAGACCTCCCCGTCGTCGGGCGTTGCTGTCAGAGCTGTCGGTGCTGCCGGAGGAGTTATGTCACGATACAATGCGCTGTCGGGTATCAACTCCCTGGTGAAGCCGGGACCTTCCCAACGAACTTCCAGGCCATCGTCGCCGTCTTTATCAAACATGGTGACCCTGATTGCATGCAAGCCTGCCTTCAAGCCGATCTGACCTGATGCCTCCTGCATCCCGTGCAGGCCGTCATTGTTCACCACTTCCGGCGGACCGATGTACAACTTGCTGCCATCGTCCGAAGTCGTATAAAACGTGTAGTTTCCATCCGCCGGTATATCAACGTAGCCTTCGAACACAAATCCGAAATAATCGGCACTGGGCGGACTAGTCACATCAAAATTCGTGCACAGCCCTTCTTCGACCGGCGTCAACGAGTCGAAATCCGGCAGCATATCCCAGGTGCCTTCATAATATTTATACTCCAACCCATTCACCGGTTCTGCCGGATTACCCGGCTCGGTGTCGCCGGGAGCGCACCAGGTATATGTTTGCCACCACTCGAATCCGGCCCGTCCGCTGTTAATTTCCGGATAGTCCCACTCGCTCGGTTGCTTACCCGCATCCAAGCCTCCTATCGCTTCACCAACAAAACCGCATATCCAACTGATATTGCCCGCCTCGTCATATAGATTCTTGATGGTAATCCCGAAAACCTCCGTTGTTCCGGTGCGTAAGCCCTGGTCCTCGGCCATAGTGTGCCACGAACCCTCGGTGACGATGATAGGATACAGGTCCGAGCATAGTTTCCAATCGCTGTTAAAGTTATTGATGATTTCCGACGCGTCATTCGCTCCAATAGGATACCTGTGTCCTGCGTAGCCGATGTTGATTCCTGAAATGGGGTAACTGGCGAAATTCTGTAACCGGCCTTGCCAAATCAGACCCGGGACCCAGATAATATTGTTGGCGCCGGTTCCCCGGATTGCGTCCACGATATCCTGCATGTAGGTTTGCATCGCTATGTCGTACTCGGTGCCGACCGATCCCCAGTTGCCATTTCCCAATTCGCTTTCGATGACAACCGGTTCATTGCAGAGCTCGAACATCACGTTGTCCGCATTTTTGATCTCGGGATACGAATTGCATATCCGTGTCCAAAACGCGATCATGTTCGACTTGTGCTGAGCGCTCATAAAAGTGCCGCCGTCCGGGCAATTTCCGACAAAGACCACATAGATTCCGCGCGACCTGCAGTACTCGACGTAAGGTATATACATATTATTCCATGCTCGATCCTGCAGGGCCTCATCAACCGTACCATCACCATTCCAGCCGTCCGAAGGAGTCCATACGCGCACGAAACTGCTATACCAGCCATGGGTCCTGCCGAAGAGTGGATCCGTGTTCGTCAATAATTCGGCCTGCTTCTTAAAGATGTTGAGGGCACCGGCACAGTCTTCCGGGGTGTAAGTGGTCGGGTCGTTAAAAAGTTGTCCGTTAAACCAGGCGCCGGTGGGCTGAAACCATCCGTGGAGCATAACGTTTTTTCCGTTGGGATCCTTAAGCCAGCGGCCTTCAACATGCAGCGGGGGCGTGGCCATTCCCTGGTAGGCCTGTACGCTTGTTGTGAGTGCGACTACCGCAAGCAGAATGGCGGCTATACCTCTATTCAAGTTTCTGCTGAGCCTATCATCCGCTGTCAACCACGGAGGTATCACAAACAGTCCCGCTATAATGAAACAAGCCCGTTTCATTTTTCCTCCTGATTGTTTTAATAATGATTTTCGTATCATTTTTCTTTTTAGTTTTTTTCCTATTACTTTGTTCTATCACCCGTTTTTGTTATTAAGCAAACCTAAACAGGTTCAAGCAGGCTTTCTCATTACTCTGTCGGCCAGTTGTCAACTAAAATTACATAATCAAAGAAGTCAACGTCCT
>CAYNDE010000302.1:0-2451 GCA_964395535.1 uncultured Pirellulales bacterium | reverse complement strand
GGCAGCATATCGTCCGGTTGTAATATCTGTACTTGCCCTGCGGGTCGGGCTCCCGAAGAAGCTGACGCTTAAACGTCCGAAAATCTGTCGCTTTTTTAAGCCAAATCCGCCATTGCGGCGATAGCTCGAGTTTGCCCGAACCTACACAGGCTACTTCCTCGTCGTTGTTGAAGTAGCTTATTAATTCCGTAAGCCAGCTATTTTTTTGCACGAATGTGTCTGAGTGCATAGATACGAAAAACTCTGTTGTGCAGTTTTCGAATCCGAGCTGTAGTGCAGCACCATGAGAATACCCGCCGCCCAGGTCACCGATTGTGTCACGTTGCAATAGTCGTATCCATTTCAGGCCCTTTAGGTACTCGAGGGATTCGTCCTGCGAATTATTGTCGACGACTATTACCTCATACGGATAATGTGTGAATTTGCGGATGCTGCGCAAACACAGCTTCGTAAAGTCAACTGTTTTATAATTCACAATACAGATGGTTGCCTTGTTTTTAACCAGCTCCGCCATAGAAGTGACATTCCTTTGCCCCTATCGGTTTGAATACATTTCTTCGTAATATTTCTGGTAGTCACCTGAAACCACATTTTCAAGCCATTGCTTGTTTTTCAGATACCAGTCTATAGTTTTAAATAGGCCGTCTTCGAAGCTGACAGAAGGCTTCCAGCCGAGTTCGTTCATAATTCTGGATGCATCGATGGCATATCTTCTGTCATGGCCGGGCCGGTCCGTTACGTGCTTTATCAGTGTTCTCGGCTTTCCCAGACGCTCAAGTATCAGATGAACGACATCGAGGTTGGTTTTCTCATTGCAGCCGCCGATGTTGTAAGTCTTCATCGGCTCAGCCTCCGTGAGAACCTTCCAGACAGCAGTGCAGTGGTCGTAAACATAAAGCCAGTCTCGAATATGCAGCCCGTCCCCATAGACCGGAAGCTCCTTATCATTGAGTGCATTGTTTACCATCAGCGGTATCATCTTTTCCGGAAACTGGTAAGGCCCGTAATTATTTGAGCAGTTGGTTATATTATAAGGCAGAGACCAGGTGTGCCCGAAGGCTCTCACCAGATGGTCAGCCGCCGCCTTGCTTGCTGAATACGGTGAATTCGGATGATAAGGCGTCTGCTCGGTGAATTTGCCCTCACTGCCGAGCTCACCGTAAACTTCATCGGTGGATATTTGTATGAATCTTTTAATTTTTTTCTCACGCGCCGCCTCGAGCAGTGTCAATGTCCCCTTGATATTGGTCTCTATGAATATCTTGGGGGCTGCAATTGAGCGGTCCACGTGACTTTCCGCGGCAAAGTTGATTATTGCTTCGATTTTGTATTCCTCTATCAGCTTCTCGACCAGTAGTCCGTCACAGATGTCACCTTTGACGAATTTATGGTTTGTCTTATCGAGAAAGCCGTCAAGATTTTTGAGATTGCCTGCATACGTAAGTTTATCGAGATTGACAATGAATGTATCAGGCTGTTCTGATAGCGCCATCCTGACAAAATTGCTGCCTATAAATCCTGCTCCGCCTGTTACAAGAATATTTTTCATTTTATTTATAAAAGCCTTTATCAGTTAATTTTTCCAGAAAGCGATCAAGGGGCTTTTCCCATCGCTCTATGGGTTCATCGAGCAGCTTACTTATCTTGCTGCAGTCGAATCTGCTGTTTAGAGGTCTCTGTGCTGCACTTGGAAAATCCTTTGTCTTACAGCTTCTTAGCTTTACCGGTAAGTTGAGCTTATCAAAAATAAATCTGGCCATCTCGTACCGGCTGACAAAACCTTCTGCCGCAAAATGAAATAGACCTTCCTGTTTCAGGCTCGCCATCTTTAATATCACTTTTGCAACCTCAGTCGTTGCTGTTGGCGAACCAATCTGGTCATCGACGACATTGAGCTCTTTTCTGTCCCTGGCATTTCGTATCAGTTTGCTAATAAAATTATTGCCGCCCGGTCCATACGTCCATTCCGCACGTATTATACAGCAGCGACAGCCGCTTGCAACCAGAAGCTGCTCTCCTGCCAGCTTGCTTTGCCCGTAAACGTTTATTGGATTCGGGGAATCTGCCTCTGTATAGGCTCTGTCGCTTCTGCCGTCGAATACAAAATCCGTACTGATATGCAGAACCCATAGCCCCGTCTCTTTTGCAATTTTTACGAGCCTGCCGACCGCCTCTGCATTTATCTTGAATGCCTGTTCTTTCTGGCTTTCTGCCCCTTCGACGTCGGTGTAAGCAGCGCAATTTATTACCAAATCTGCCCTTTGCAGTACATCCGCCAGTTGTTTATAGTTCGTTATATCGAATTCAGGAAGGTCAAAAGATTCGAAGCTTGTCTTTTTCTGGCGGCAAAGACTTGCAACGTCGGAGCCCAGCATTCCTTTTCCGCCTAAGATAATCAGCTTTTCGTTAGCCATCCCTGCGAGTCCAGTCATAGGGTATGTCATTATTATG
>CAYNDE010000301.1:0-2462 GCA_964395535.1 uncultured Pirellulales bacterium | reverse complement strand
GAGGCTTATAAGCTGGACGGTACTTTTCTCTGGAGGATTAATCTGGGTAAGAATATTCGTGAAGGGGCGCACTATACCCAGTTTATGGTGTATGACCTTGACGGTGACGGCAGGGCGGAGGTTGCGTGCAAGACGGCGGACGGGACAGTTGACGGCAAAAGCAAAGTCATAGGCGACGCGAATGCTGACTACCGAAATTCGGACGGCTTTATCCTTGATGGGCCTGAGTTTTTAACCGTGTTTGACGGGCTGAGCGGCGCAGAAATTGCAACAGTCGATTATATACCGCCGAGAGGCGATGTGAACGACTGGGGTGACAGTACCGGTAACAGGGTGGACAGATTCCTGGCGTGCATTGCGTATCTTGACGGGCAAAGGCCGAGCCTGGTTATGTGCAGAGGTTACTATACGCGTACGGTGCTGGCGGCGTGGAATTTCAGAGACGGCAGACTGACTAACATCTGGACATTTGATAGTGATGACGGGACGGCCGGCAACAAAGAGTACAGGGGGCAGGGCAATCATAATCTCAGCGTTGCTGACGTGGATGGAGACGGTAAGGATGAAATAATATATGGTGCCTGTGCGATTGACGATAACGGTAAAGGCCTTTATACGACAGGCCTGGGACACGGTGACGCGATGCACCTGTCGGACATCGACCCGGAAAGGGACGGCCTTGAGGTCTTTGCAATTCACGAGATGCCGCGACATAAAAACGGAGGGAACCTTCGTGATGCCGCTACAGGTGAAGTTATATGGGGATTGGCGTTAGGTGACACGGGGCGGGCGCTGGCTATCGATATTGACCCGCGTTATAAGGGTTTCGAATGCTGGACTAACGGCTCAAGCGACTTGTATAACTGCAAAGGTGAGAGAATTGGTAACAGGCCGCGGTCGTGCAATATGGGAGTATGGTGGGACGGCGATTTGCTCAGAGAGCTTCTTGACGGTACGACTATTTATAAGTGGGACTATGAAAACAGTACAGCGACGAGATTACTGAGGGCTCAGGGATGCAGCAGAAACAACGGCTCGAAATCCAATCCGTGTCTTTGTGCGGATATTCTTGGCGACTGGCGGGAAGAGGTAATCTGGAGGTCGCGTGACAATAAGGAACTGCGGATTTATACAACTACGATACCGACGAACCGGCGCTTTTCTACTTTTATGCACGACCCGGTGTACCGGTTGGGCATTGCCTGGCAGAATGTGGGTTATAATCAGCCTGCTCATACCGGTTTTTATTTCGGTGCCGGTATGCTAAAGTCATCCCAATCAAAAGATTTAAATATAGATAGAAAGCTGTGACAAACATCTTCACTCCAGCAGCGAACGTGGATTTTGCATTGCTCGCCGAAGATTGGCTCAGGTATTGAAAATAGCCTCTTTCCTAACCATATGCAGGTTTTTTATAAAACCATTTAGTGTAAAGATTCTCTGTCAATTGCCGTGGCATCTGACTTGTGGGCATAGCGGCGTATCCGATGTGTAAAACGAGGGGGGATTTTACTTGCCTATACGGATATTGCCGACCATAATATCCCATCCGACAACAGCGGGATTTTGAGCCTTGAGCGATGTTGCCGGCTGAAATTTGTTTTGAAAAAACGGAAATGAAACCAATATTTTGGGGACATTCTTATGTGGACGTCGAATAAGATGATAGCAGTTTATATAGCGATTGGTGTGGCAGTGGCTGCTCTGATAGCCTGGCTTGTGCTTAAAAAGACCGTCAGGACGAGGCTGCGAATGGAAAAGACCATCAGGGACGACCCCGATATCAACGACTGGCTGATTATCTTCGACTGGACGCTGAAGATACTGTACGTGCCGTCCATAGCGGCAGCGGTTGTCGCAGGTTTGCTTATGTTATTGAAGGAAAATATCGGGACCTTCGATTTTATCAATCCGTCTGTGGTAGGGGGAGTGTTTCTGGCGATTGTGTTTTTGAACCTGCTTGTAGAAGAATATGAGATAAGCGTTAAGGTGCTGATTTTAGCGGTCATCGGTATAGGATTTTTACTTTTGTGGCTGCACCTTCTGGGCTGGGTGGTGCCGTTTCTTAAATTGTTCAGGCATCTCGGGCTGTCAATTAGCGCAACTGGATATTTCTTGGTTGCGTTGATAGCTTTGTTAGTAATTTTTATCTGCTGGGTGAAAGGCCTTTTCTATTATGTCACCATCACACCGAATTATATGAATCTTCAGCAGGGGCCTACCGAGTCGGGCGAGCATATCGGCAGAGAAGATTACAATACCCTCGTGGATACGACGGATTTTCTTGAAAGGCTTATGGGCTTCGGCAGAATTGTGATAATCTTTAAGGATATGAAAAGACCGCCGATGGAGCTGCTCGTCTGGAACATTCAGAAAAAATCACAGCTTCTGGAAAAGGTACGGGGCAAGTTTGCTATCGATGCCAGAGAGCAGCAATCGCAGATGCAGCAGCCGCCTGTGCA
>CAYNDE010000300.1:0-2463 GCA_964395535.1 uncultured Pirellulales bacterium | reverse complement strand
ACGGGCAATATAGTTTCGGGGCAAATCCGGCCTCCAAAAGATTCGGAAAAATATTTTGCCCTGCTTCGAGTCGAGGCAATCAACTACGAGAACCCCGACAATCTCTCAGAAAAAGTGGTATTCAGTGACCTTACGCCACTGCACCCGGAACAAAGAATCATTCTCGAAACATCAGTTGAAGAGCTCAATATGCGTATAATCGATTTGATAACACCGGTCGGTATGGGGCAGCGCGGGCTGATTGTTGCACCGCCGAGAACCGGAAAAACCATCCTGCTGCAAAAAATTGCTAACGCAATAAGTACAAATTATCCCGACATCCGACTTATCGTGCTGCTTATCGACGAGCGTCCCGAAGAGGTAACAGAAATGGAGCGCAAGACGGCTGACGACGTCGAGGTCATAAGCTCAACATTCGATGAGCCCGCAGCCCGGCACTGCCAGATAGCAGAGGTTGTAATTGAAAAGGCCAAGCGTATGGTGGAATACGGCCAGAACGTTGTAGTCCTGCTGGACTCGATAACGCGGCTTGCACGTGCCTACAATACCGAGATGCCTCATTCCGGTAAAATTCTTACCGGCGGCGTCGATGCGGGTGCAATGCAGATGCCGAAGAAATTTTTCGGAGCGGCGCGTAATGTCGAACACGGCGGCTCACTGACAATTTTTGCAACCGCTCTTATCGATACAGGCTCGAAAATGGACGAGGTCATCTTCGAGGAGTTCAAGGCGACCGGAAATATGGAGCTTCACTTAGACAGACGGCTTGTCGATAAGCGTGTCTGGCCGTCCATCGATATAAGCAGAAGCGGAACAAGAAGAGAAGAGCTGCTGCTTGATAAAAAAGAGCTCGAGCTGGTATATCGACTCAGAAGAGTATTAAGTGACCTGAATCCAATCGAAGCGGTAGAGCTGCTAAAAGGCAGACTCGCCAAGTGCCGCACAAATGCTGAGTTTTTGATGACGATGAATATAGATTAATAACCTTACAAAAACAAAGCGGCAGGCAATTCGGTTACGGTGCCAGCGGTAAAAAAACAACAGCATTGTTGTTAATTGTTGCCTTTACAACAAAAGCCTTTTTTACTAATATGTAATTCCGGTTAGCGGGTGCGGACAGATAGCGTATAGTGTGTCTTTATTACGCTCGCCACAGCCGGAATTTTTGTTACTTGGAAATGCCGGTCTAAGGACAATTATGAAATCAAAATTGTCGAAAGTATATAAGCCGAAAGAAATCGAACGGCAGGCTGAGGCAATCTGGGTCAAGGGCAAATATTTTCACGCGCTAACCAAAGACGAAGGCAAGGCTGAGAAAGCTAAAAATTATTGTATCGTTATACCGCCGCCGAACGTTACGGCCCCGCTTCATTTAGGTCATGCGCTCAATAACACACTGCAGGACATACTGATTCGGTTTAGGCGGATGCAGGGATTTAATACGCTGTGGCTTCCGGGAACAGACCACGCAGGAATTGCAACGCAAACGGTCGTCGAAAAAAGAATACTGGCTGAAGAGGGCAAAAGGCGAACGGATTTTGAAAGGGAGGAATTCGTTGCGCGTGTACAGGCCTGGAAGGACGAATACGAGACAACAATAATCGAGCAGCTAAAGGCAATGGGGTGCTCTTGCGACTGGCAGCGGACGCGATTTACTATGGATGAGATTTGCGCCAAAGCGGTGCGGGCGGCGTTCTTTGCGCTGTTCAGGGACGGTCTTATCTACCGCGGCAAACGCTTAGTAAACTGGGACCCGGCGACGCAGACGGTGCTGGCTGACGATGAGGTCGAGCACGAGACAATCAAGGGACACTTCTGGTATCTGAAATATCCGCTTGTAGAACCTGTCGACATAGAAGGAAAAATTTTAGCGCACGTAACTGTTGCGACGACGCGGCCTGAAACTATGCTGGGTGACACAGCGGTTGCGATGAATCCGGCAGACCCGCGGGCAAAATACCTCGTCGGCAAAAAGGTAAGACTGCCGATAGTCGGCAGGATTATACCCATTATCGCCGACGAGCACGTTGTTCTTCCGGAACACGGGCAAGATGCCCGTGCCACACAAGATGCCCGTGCCACACAAGATGCCCGTGCCACACAAGATGCCCGTGCCACAGATGAGAAGGCGAAATTTTCCACCGGCTTTTTAAAGGTTACACCTGCACACGACCCCGATGACTGGGAAATAGGCCAACGAAATAACCTCGAAGTCATCAATGTATTGGCGCCGGACGGCAGTATCAGTGACAAATACGGCTGGTCAGACTGGGAGCAAATTAAAAATCCCGACGTCGAGAACCTTATCGGAATGGACCGATTCGAGGCGAGAGAGGCAATTGTTGAATGGTTCCGGCAGGAAAATCTCTTAGAAGATGTACGCGAATATACACACGAGGTCGGCCACAGCTACCGCAGCCATGTTCCAATCGAGCCATATCTATCCGACCAGTGGTATATAGC
>CAYNDE010000299.1:0-2465 GCA_964395535.1 uncultured Pirellulales bacterium | reverse complement strand
CGTTTCGCTTCGTAAAGTGCCAGGTCGGCTCTTTGCATTAGCTGCCTGCCTGAATCTTCATCCTGTGGCAGTCTTTCGGTTATACCACAGCTAATAGTTATGTGGTTGTTTTCGATTTGGGGCACTTTAGTCCTGATTCTTTCCATCACTTTAGCGGCATCTTTGGCTGTTGTTTCAGGCATAATTATTGCGAATTCATCGCCTCCGTAGCGGGCCATTATGTCTAAAGCTCTTTTATTTTTGTTCATACAGTCGGCCACTTTTTTCAGGGCTTCGTCACCGGCGGCGTGTCCGAGCGTATCGTTTATGGTTTTGAAATTATCTATGTCTATAATTGCCGTGGAAAAAGGACGGTTGTAACGCTGTGCTCTGACGCACTCATCGTGCAGTTTGTCCTCGAAGAATCTTCTCGAGCCGGTTTTTGTCAATCCATCGACCAGCGAAGCCGTTTGTGCGTTGTAATATTGCCAGGCGTTTGTTAGATGTGCAATAAGTGTTTCCCTGACTAATTTTACCTGGTAATTGAAGAAGTCTTTATCTATCGTCTTGAGCTCATCCAGGCCGCACACACACAAATAGCCTTGATGCTGGCCTTTTTTATTTTCAGTTTCTTTCTCGTCTGCAATTGAAAGTGGAATCATCAGGCGGGGATATTTTGTGCCTTCGCTGCAGCAGTTTTGAGCTGTGTCATTCTGAAGGAATACACCTTCATCAATCGATTCGATTTTGTTTAATTGCTTTTCGAGATGTTCCTGTTTGCAGGGGCAGTTATTGCAGCTGATAAATGGTTCTGTTCTTAGGGCCGAAGGCTTGGCAGACAGATATAAAACACACCTTTGTGCTTCGAAGAGTTTGGGTACTTCGGTTGTGATGTTTTCGATTACCTGCTCCAGGTCGATACTTTTCAGACATGCGGACATCATTAATACTTTCTGGGCGGCCATTCGGTCTTCGAGTATCTGATGATGCGTGACATCGCGAATAGAGAACATACCCATAGCGATATCACCGTCGGCGATAGGCAGATGTCGGATGTGATTTGCGACCATGATTTCCCTTGCTTTTCTCGGTGTAGTGTCTGGAGGGCAGGAAATGACCTTTTTTGTCATAATATCTGCGACGGCAGTTTTCCTCAGGTCCATCTCTTCGGCTGTGGCTCTGACAATGTCGCGTTCTGTAACGATTCCGATAAGTTTGCCTTCTTCGCTGTTTACAAGCAGACATCCGATTTTGTTGTCCCACATCTGCTGGGTGGTGACAGCTATTGAATCGGTATCTTTGACTGCTAAAATTATGTTTTTGTTTCCATTGGTAATATCGAGTTTTGTTGGCATTGCACCTTCCTAAGATATTTTTAAAAGTGTGTGGAATGTTTTCGTTGTTCCACAAAATATCTGTATCGACTGAATATATTAGTGACTTAATTTTGTGTATAAAAAATATTCAAGGCAACTCAGTGTTATACTGACGGCTTTTTCCGTATTGCGAGAATTAAAATAGGCGATAATCTTTTCAAGTACCTGCTGAGATGTTGACCTGTTCATAAGTTCAAATCCGGTATGGCTAATTTGTAGTCATGTTTGAAGGCAGTTACAAAAATACCGCGGTTTTGGCATTTAGAGGTTGAGATTTAACCGATTTTTTGAAATATTATTTTATCTTTGAACAAAATTCGGTTGTATTAGTATATTACAATATTACGATATGATAATATATTTTGAAAGGTTTTATTATGGCAATTAAAATATTGGCCGGATTGCTGATAGGCGCAGCTATTGGGGCAGTTGTTGGTTATTGGGGACAGTGCTCAACAGGAACCTGCCCGTTGACAGCCAATCCGTTTCGTGGTGCAATTTACGGAGCGGTTCTGGGCGGTATCATTGCAGTGATGTCCGGCACATCAAAAGACTTTATGAAGGAAAATTCAAAAACAAATTCTATGGAGAATACGAAAATGCAAATCAATATCGGAAGTGAAACGGCGTTTGAAAAAATAATGCAGTCAAAGGGAGTTTACCTGCTTGACTTCTATGGAGAGTGGTGTTCTCCGTGCAAAGTCCTTGAGCCGGTAATTGAGGCTGTTGCTAAAAAGTTTGAGGGCAAGGCAACAGTATGTAAAGTTAATGTGAGGCAGTTGTCAAATAAGGCGGCTGAGTTTAAAATTGAAGGAATTCCAACAGTTGTTATTATCAGGGACGGAAGGGAGATTGAAAGGCTTGTGGGATTGCGGAAGCAGGAACAATACGAGCAGGCGCTCGATAAAGCTCTTGCAGAAAGTGGGGGCTGACTATGGATGCGAAACAGGCAGAGCATATAGCCGAAGTCTTAAAAGCAACGGCTCATCCTGTCCGGCTGCAGATTATCGAGATATTGGAAAAGGGCGAAAGATGCGTCAGTGAAATCGTCAAGGCTGTAGGCGGCAAACAGTCAATAACAAGTCAGCAGTTGAATATGATGAAGGACAA
>CAYNDE010000298.1:0-2465 GCA_964395535.1 uncultured Pirellulales bacterium | reverse complement strand
CCTTTTATTCCTGGATTATTTACTACGAAATTGGTTTATTTATGGCAGAGAGCTCCAACAAAATACCGACCGGTCCCAAAATGCGTCTTTATATTTTATTTGCCATATTATCTTCCTGGGCGATTTCAGTACTGGAAGCAGTAATTATACTATTGAAATACAAAAATCCGGTTTTTGCAACTATCACCGTAAAATATTCTTCACTTTTATATTCCGTCTTCATAATTTTCGGATTTATCTTTGCAAGAGAATATTTCGGACATTTGCCGAGGCTCTTAAGCATAATCGGCCATTACTCCTTCGGGATATATCTTATACATGTAATTATTCTTGGTCAGGTTGTTAAGGTCCTTCAAAGATTCAGTGCAGTCTGTTCATTCCAACCTTTGTATCAATTTGTACTTGTTGCGGCTACACTGTGTATATGTCTTATTCTAATGAGAGCTGCAAGAAAGTTGCTACCAGCTTCTTTCTGTAGTAGAATACTTGGTTTTTAATATTCTAATATGTAATCAGGGTGCGTTTTTAGGTCAACCGGACGGAATAAATAAAGGCCGATGTGTTGACCTTAGTTTTGAATAGGCAGGGCGATGATAACGATTAAACGGAAAAAACGGGTATTGTATGGCATCGGTCCTATTGTAGCATTCCTCGTTTTTTCATTAACGTTACCGGTTGCTGGCGTTACAAGAATAATGCCTTTAGGCGATTCTATAACAAGAGGACATTACGGCTCAGAATACGACTGGGGTTATCGACAACCTTTATACGTTAGTCTCACAGACGGCGGTTATAACTTCGATTTCGTCGGGACCAAAATCGACGGCAGCTTCCCGGACCCAAACCATGAGGGTCGTGATGGATGGAAGGCCAACGAGATACTCAATGGACGGCCAAGCGCTCCATCCGAAGGTAAGTTGTCAATCTGGCTGGCCACATACCAGCCCAATGCTGTCCTGCTTCATATTGGAACTAATGACATCACCGCTGGAGATCAAGATGCCAACGAGGTAAACTCCATTCTGAATTGTATTGATGATTATGAGGATGCCAACAATGAGCACGTTACAGTCATTCTGGCTCTTATAATTAACAGAAATCCATATAATCCGGCCACCACAGCGTTTAACAGTGACGTCAATAATATGGCTGTGAGCCGGATTGCTAACGGGGACGACATTATTATCGTAGATATGGAAAGTGCGTTAGACTATCCCACTGATATGTGCTGGGATGGTTTGCATCCTAACGACAACGGCTACACAAAGATGGCAGTGGTTTGGTATAACGCCTTGGCCGATTGTGATTGTGTAGATAGATTTGTTTGCTCGATCGATGGCCATGTGCTTGAAATCGACGGCAACACGCCGGTGCCAGGTGTATTCATAGATGCAAACAACGGTGGCAGCTCAGATATGACTGATATGAACGGCTACTACGAATTAACAGTGAGTCACGGCTGGTCCGGCACAGTTGAGCCAAATAAAGTCGGCTGGACATTTGAACCTAATAGCAACTACTTTAATAATGTTACGAGCAGCATAAGTGATGTAAATTATACTACTTCTATGCTGAGGTTCAGCATTTCCGGCCACATAACAGAAACCGACCTTGTAACGGCGATAAACGACGTAAATATATCTGCTGATAATGGCGGCGGTTATTTCACAGAAAAATATGGCGGCGGCTCTGACCTTACTGATTCTAACGGGTATTATGAAATCGTAGTCGACTATAGCTGGACCGGCACCGTAAGGGTGTTAAAATACGCTCACTCCTTCGAGCCCAACAACGGCAGAGAATATATTAACGTTTTAAGAGATTTCAATAACCAGGATTACACAGGGAGATTGCTGCCGTATTCAATTTCAGGTCATATTTTTGATCCCAACAACAGGCCGCTAAAGAATATTATTTTAGATACTAATAACGGCGGCAGCTATGACAAAACCGACGTAAATGGCTTCTATAAGCTATGGGTAGATTATAACTGGTCGGGTACTGTCACGCCCGAAAAGCAGAGTTATTATTTTGATCCAAGCCAGAATGTGTACGAAAATGTACTCAACGACTACACGGACATGGACTATATGGGTATAAGAAATGAGGACATCAATATCGATGGCTTTATCGATGGATCTGACCTATGGTACATTGTCGAGTACTGGCTCCAGGAAAATCCGCCCGCTGGTGATTTCTTTGAAGATAACTTTATAGATTTGCTCGACTTTGCAAGATTAGCAGATGTCTGGCTAATTGAAGAATACTAAGCGCTAGTGCTGTTTATATCAAATAAGAATCACTTTCGCGGGGCCTTTCTATTACAATTATGGGCTTGTATCCCTCTGGCGGAAGCTTCGCCGCCTGCCACCTAACGACCTGAGAAGGTTCTTTTACCAAACCCTTTGAGGAATCGAATCCCACAACACAAAGGGAGAACTCCAATGGGGACGGGGGGATTCGAA
>CAYNDE010000297.1:0-2473 GCA_964395535.1 uncultured Pirellulales bacterium | reverse complement strand
TTCTTCGGCAGGATTCAAATTCACTTCTGATTTTTTTTGAGTGCAGGCGTTGTAATTATTTATTCAGCAGCAGTTTTTTGATTTGTTCGATTGTTCTTTGAGTGGCACCCTGGTTTTTTCTTATAACCTCTTGGCCGTTGTGAGCGATTTTTTGAGCGAAATCGTTGTCTGTAATGCATTTTTCGACAGTCTTGAACAATTCGTCGGTATCCTTTACCTGAATGGCGCCTTCGTCTGCTAATAATGCATCGACGGTCTGATTAAAGTTAAACGTGTAGGGGCCGAAGACTGTGCATTTTCCAAGTGCAGCGGCCTCGGCCATATCCGAGCCTCCCATAGGCACGAGCGAACGGCCTACAAAGATTATTGTTGCGAGCGAATAAAATTTTCTCAAATCTCCCATAGTGTCCCCAAGTATAACGGTTCGGCTGTCTGTTTTCGGCGGATTGGGATTGTCTTTGATTTGGCTGTACCGGATAAAGGGCAGGCCGAACTGACTTATCAGTTGAGCCACTTCGTCAAATCTTTCGGGTTTGCGGGGTATTATAGCTAAACGCAGGTCTTTGAATTTATCATCTGCTATCAGTTTCATATAAACTCTTAACAGCGGCGCTTCCTCGTCGTTTCCGGTTCCGCCGGCAACGAATAATCTCTGGTTTTGTTTTATGTTGAGTTTTTCTGCAAGCTGGTCTGCGCCGTCGATTTTGTCAGTGATTTGAGCAGTGTCATATTTTAATGAGCAGGTTACGATTATTTTGTCATCCGGTGCCCCAAGGGCCCTGAAGCGTCTTGCGTATTCTTCTGTTTGTGCGAGTATAAGAGTTGTCTGCTGAAATATTTTTCGCATTATTGATTTGATGATTTTGTACTTTGGAAAACTTTTGTCGCTGATGCGGCCGTTAACGACGACTACCGGTACTTTGAGGTGATTTGCAGTATCAACGAGGTTCGGCCAGACTTCGAGTTCCATCAGCAGACATATCGAGGGTTTTATGTTTTTAAAAGAGCGCTGCATAATTGCAGAAAAATCCAGGGGGAAATAAAAGACAGCCAGCTCGTTTCCATAGAGGGCGTTGGCTCTGTCAAAACCGGTGTCGGTTGTAGTGCTGATTACGATTTCATAGTCGGGCAAATCCTGTTTTAACCTGTCTATGATTGTTCTTGCAGCGTTTACCTCGCCGACGCTGACGGCGTGAATCCAGATGCATTTTTTGTCCGGGTGTTTGCGTTTGATTTTTCCGAGACGATTTGCCCAGCCGGCATGATAACGTTTGTGCCTGAGCATACGATAAATGACCTTCGGGCTTATGGCAATCGCCGCCAGCAGATATGCGAAATCAATCAAGTATCTCATATAAATTCTCTTAAAGACATACAGTCGCCGCTAAATGATATTAAGAAAAGCTGGTTATGTCAAATCGGCTGTCAGGCCAATGAGGCAAAAAGGATTATTTCGAAGCTGTTAATGTGAGCGGGACAGGTTTTTTCTTGTTGCAGCGGTTATTATCTGTTATTTTTTAGCACAAGTTTTAGGAAGGGATTTTTGGATTTAAGACTGATATATTTGTTATCGATAGGCAGGGAAGGCAAATGGTTTATTTAGTTGCCATTCTTTTGTATTTGTTTTTTCTTGCAGGGGTCGGTGTTTATAAATCCCGGCAGGTTAAGACGGGCGACGATTTTGCGGTTGCCGGCAGGACATTGTCACCGTGGGTGACAGTGCTGACTATGCTTGCGGTCTGGATAGGGACAGGCTCGATTGTGGGTGCCGCCGAGCAGACTTACAAGACGGGCCTTAATGCGATGTTCCTTCCGGTCGGCACGCTGTTCGGGATGCTGATACTGACGCAGATTGCGGGCAGGGCGCGCGGCTATGAGGTTTATACCGTGCCTGAGATTATCGGTGCACGCTACGGAGGGGCGGCGAGAATGCTTGCGGTGGTCTCACTTGTAATTGCTTATATGGTGATTGTGAGCTACCAGTTCAATGCCGGCGGAGCTGTTCTGGAGGTTATTGGCGGCGAAAAGAAACCGGTGACATTACAGGAAGGAGACGAGATTACTTTAAGGCAAATCAATAAGGGCTTTGTTTGTTTTATGCCGGATGATGATTTTGAAGGGGCATCTATTCTTGGTCTCAGCCCCAAAAGAGGTGACAAATGGTCGGAGAAACCGGTTGCCATCAGCGTGGTAATCATACCGCGTGAGGAAATCCTTCGGCAGAAGGAAAAGGCAGCGGGTATCAAGAATATGCTTTTAATCAAAAAGGGTGACTTTGCCAAGTACGGGATGGCAGATTTGAGTGATGAAATTAAAAGCTCAAGGCGTTTTAAGGTTTTGTCATTGCCTCTCGGCGGCCAACTTGTACTGGTTAATCCCAAGCTTACTGCACAGCAGGCTACGATTATAGCGGCAATATTTATTATCATATTTACGATGATTGCCGGTATGAAGAGCCTGGCGAGCTGCGATA
>CAYNDE010000296.1:0-2478 GCA_964395535.1 uncultured Pirellulales bacterium | reverse complement strand
ACGCTGGCATCGACGGGCAGCCCGAGCCATTTTCTGCATCCTGCGGAGGCGGTCCACGGCGATTTGGGCAGGCTTAGAAAAGATGATATTGTGATTGTTTTGAGCTACGGCGGCGAGACGGACGAGATTATTCGCCTTATTAATCTTGTCAAACAGCTTGATTTGAAACTTATCGCAATTACCGGCGACAGCGATTCGAGGCTGAGCGAACACAGCGATGTGGTTTTATGTATAGGCAAGAGGTCCGAGGCCTGCCCGTTGGGGCTTGCGCCGAGTGTATCGACGGCGTGTATGCTGGCGATTGGTGATGCGCTGGCCTTTACGGTGATGAAGGCGCGTAAATTCAGCGTTGAGGAATTTGTGCGTTTTCATCCGGGCGGCTCACTCGGTTCGCAGCTTATGACTGTTGAGCAGTCGATGATGTTCAGGCCGGGCGAGAAGCTTCCTTTAGCGGGGATTGATGATACAATAGAAAAGATGCTTGAAAAAACTTCAGATATTAAACGTCATGGGGCGGTGATGATAGTGGATAAGGCTGACAAGCTGGCGGGTATTGTTACGGACGCGGATTTGCGCCGGCTTATGGCCAAGAAGGGGACGGGTGCATTTAAGAGTAAGGTTTCTGAAATAATGACAAGGGATTGCAAGAAGATAAGGTCGGATGCTCTTGCGGCAGAAGCAACGGCTGTTTTTCACAAGTACAGGATTGATGAGCTGCCGGTCGTTGATTCACAGAACCGGCCTGTAGGGCTGATAGACGTACAGGATATCCTGACAATTAAGGTTGTTGGCTGATTGTACCCGGTGACATTTTGATGGCTGAAAATCCGGATTCGAAAAACAAAGATATTGACTTTGCAGCAATAAGCCTGCTTGTTCTTGACGTGGATGGCGTTTTGACGGACGGGACGGTTGTAGTGAATGCAGACGGCAGTGAGAGCAAGTTTTTTAATGTTCTTGACGGCCACGGCATCCGGCTGTTCAGAAGGGCAGGTCTTAAGGTTGCGTTTTTGAGCGGCAGAAAGTCCGGGCCAACAAGTAAGCGTGCTGCGCAGCTTGAGGTGGATTTTTGCCTCGAGGGCTGTCTCGATAAGCTGCCGGCGTTAGAGAAGCTTGCAAAAGAGCTGGGTATATCGGCTGACAAAATAGCTTACGTTGGTGACGATTTGATGGATTTGCCGCCGATGCGTTATGCGGGCTTTAGTGCAGCGGTGGCCAATGCGGTTGATGAGGTTAAAGAGGCGGCGGACTATGTCACGAAGCAGCGAGGCGGCAGCGGGGCTGTCAGAGAGGTGATTGAGTATATACTCAAAAAGAGCGGTAAATGGGACGAACTTATGGAAAGGTATCTGCCAAAAGAAACGTGAAACTATTATGAAGCGTGATTATAGGAAATTGCATATATGGGTGGTATCGCTGGCTTTGGTGGCAGCGTTTTATTCCGCTGTGAATCTGATGAGCCGAAGAGAGCCGATCCGTATCGAAAGGGATCTGGCGAGTAGTGATGTTAATGATTCGGGGAAATTGAGGGATAAAATCGGCAGTCTTGATGATTTAGATGTTTATGATATAACGAATGCGAGGTATCAGCATCGCAATGAAAGAGGTGAGATTGACAGGGAGATTGGATTCGAAAGGCCTATACGACAATTAGAGGACAGATGGGAGCTCGACAGGCCTTTTATAAATTTTTACCGCACTGATATGAGCTGTTACATAACAGCGGACAGAGGTGATTTTCGGGTAGAGACGGTAATTAATGAGCCCACGCCGAGTGACGGCGCTCTTGAGGGCAACGTGTTTATACATATAGTTCCGAAAGAGGCAAGTGAGCTTAAAGAGAGCTTTATTTATCTCGATGATATTGTGCTTGACGGCGAGAGGTCTATGGCAACGAGCGTGGGGCCTGTCAGGCTTGAGTCGGAAAATGTTCAGCTTACAGGCAAGGGGCTGGAATTTGTATATAATAGAGAGTCGGGAGGCCTGGAGTATCTGAAAATAATTGACTTGGAGCGGATGGTACTGAAAGTGTCATCGAAAGTGTCCCTTTTTGGTTCTGAGGAGGAAGGCGGCAGCGGTTCGCCTGCTGTGACAGAAGAAAAGCAAGCCAGTGAGCAATTGGCAATAACAGGACAGCAGGAACGGCTGTCAGAACCAGTAGAGGCAAAGGCGGCGGAAGGAGCAAGACTGTACAGGTGGATTTTCAGCAAAAACGTTGTTGTAGATTGTCCCGAGCAGATAGTTTTTGCAGACCATATTTTTATCAACGATATTCTAACGGCTGAGCCGGAGCAGCCGCAAACGACGGAGCAGAAAAAGGGCGAAGATGTCAATGAGGTTCCGGCATTGGATGTCGTAGATGTAAATAAGGGGGCGGTTGCGAAGGCGGCAGAGGCTAATGAGCCGGCAGAGCAGCTTATGGATATAGTCGTCAGCTGTGAGGGCGGGATTCTTGTTGCGCCGATGGATTCGAATATA
>CAYNDE010000295.1:0-2480 GCA_964395535.1 uncultured Pirellulales bacterium | reverse complement strand
ATTGACGATGACATAACCCACGAAAAAATAATAACTCCGATATTGAAGAAACTGTCGGTTGACCTAGGACTCCAGAAGAATATGATACCCCTAGAATATGGGGGAAACCAGGCGTTATCCGCGGTGACCAACGTCCTGAAAAACGAACAGATAGCTCGTGGTGATTATGGCCTAAGTGTCTCGATCGATTGTAGCGTGTGGGCATGGGTTCCAGCGTGCCTTGCATATTTAGGGCTATCTCCAGAGGTACAATCTCCGGAGGCCAAGGCATGGGGTAAAATGATACTAGACGAGTTTGCGGCAAAATTCTGCGGTGATGAACTAAAAATCGGGTGTTTCAACATGAGCGAGCCGCAGTCGGCTATTGATATTGAGAACCTCACCAATGAAGGCAGGACTGTGCAGACTAGAGCCATACTAGAGGGTGATGAATGGGTAATAAACGGTGAGAAAATGTGGGCATCGAATTCGGGAATAGCCGATCTAAATCTCGTAGTTTGCAACATGGATCCAAAAATGGGCTTAGATGCCTTCACTCTGGTCTACGTCCCCGAGCCCTGGCCGGGCGTTTCTCATGGTAAGTTTGAAGTAAAATGCGGCGCACAAAGTGACAGGAATACCTCCACTTACTTTGATGATGTCAGGGTACCCAAGGAGTGGGGGCTGCAGGGCCCCTTAGCCTGGCGTATCTTTAAAAAATCTACTTGTACCAGTTGGCCTTTTGACGCTGCTAACAGTGTGGGTGTAATGGTGGGAGCATTTGAAACGCTTGTGAACTATACAGGGCAAAGGGTTGTAGGCGGCAAAATAATCAATCAGCATTCTTCTTCGGCCATGATAATAGGGGAGATGGCAACAGTAATAGACGTTTGTAGGGCCGCCGTCCTGGAACTGGCCCATGAGTATGACCATCCGGAGATTTACGGTGAGTGGGATACAGTGAATATGATAAGCCGAGCACATGCTGTCCACACCTTCGTTAGCAAGTTGGCTCAGGAGCAGATTGCAAAAGGGATAGAGCTAATGGGGGCCTACGGCTATGCGCGTGATACTAATTACGAGAAATATTACCGTGATATTGCCATATCCAAGCTGGTAGTAGGTAGTGTTCAAGTAGGGTATTTAGGGGCATGCCGCCCGTATTATGATTTAAACATCTCCTCCTTTGGCCCCGGAAAGCTGGAAGACCCGGTAAAAAAGAAAGACTAACCGTAGCATTGAGAAGTGAGTTGAGTGAGAAATACCAAGAAGAACAAACTAGAAAAGTTCAAAATTAATGCTTAAGTAGGAGGTTATACGTGGAAAATCAAGTGGAATATAATAAGGAACGGGGCAGGTTACTGGCCAAATTTGAGAAAACGATGCCTAATTTGATGACTCCCATGGGCACCATCATAGATGTAGCCTATAAAGACGGAGCGCTCAGCAACAAAATTAAGAGGCTGATGTCAATCGCCATCGCACTGAAAAGCGGTACCACAAATTGTATCCTGGCTCAGACTATGCTAGCTCTTGAAGCGGGAGCCAGCGTGGAAGAAATACTGGAAACCACTTCTGTGGTTGTGGCTATGAGCGGTACCGCGGGTGTTGCTGAGTCATTAAGGTTGATTAAGCTCTTGGAGGACTTAGGCAAGATTTAGAGTTGCAGGAGAGCTTTCCTGGAAAACGAAGGCTGAGTAATATAATCGTAAATCAATGAACAATGTATGTGGTCGGCAAAATCCGGACAGTTCAAACCACTAATTAAATTGACACTTAGAGTTAGTCGCCCTGCTCCATGGCGCCCCATTTATAATCCTTTATCGCTTGTAATGTCCTGCTTTTAGCCTGCTTTCTTCTCTGAATTATTTGAAGATGTAGACGCAAAGAGTGTGACATCGCCGAAACCGTTATATCGTAGTTATAGTACTCGAGGAAGGCTTGAAAATCATAAATTAGAACGTTTTTATCTAGGCTTCACGGCTATTTAGATGCATCCAAAAGACTATATCAATAGTATATTAGCTTATTTCGTCAACAGATCTTGTCATCACTCCAGCATCTGTTGAACAAAACTGACTATTGTTACGTCATTCGACATTCTCATGCATTATGTCGCACAGATAGGTTAGAATTTCGATTCCCAGCACTTAAGAAACCAAGATGTCGAGAATGTCTACCACAGATTCACCTCAAAATTCAGAGCCCTGTAATTGACAACCGCGTCTCCTGGTTGGCACGAAGTAATAGTCAGGCGTGAGCCAGAATTTCCTCTACTCTACAAGGGATTCTTTGAAGTAGAGTCTTTATCGGGTTATAATAGTATAGTAATCTGGGGGGCTCATTGCGATGAAACTGGGGAGGTTTGATAAAAATCCTATCCTTGAGCCGGAGCCCAAACACTGGTGGGAGTCCAAAGCAGTCTTTAACCCCGGCGCCATCTATGAGGATGGGAAAGTGCATCTGGTGTACCGGGCAATTGGAGACTCAGATGTATCGGT
>CAYNDE010000294.1:0-2484 GCA_964395535.1 uncultured Pirellulales bacterium | reverse complement strand
CCAAATGTTCTTCAATCGGAATCTGAACATCATCTCGGCTCGGCAGCGCAACAACAGTAGCCTCCGGTTTCTGTCGGTCCAGCTGCAGCCAGCTTTGAACGGTAAAATTCGGATTGCTCTCAAGCTGATTTTTTATCTTTTTGGCGCTTTTATCCGATTGCTTTACCGTAATCTTATCTCCGATATTCGTGGTAAAGTCGGCGACATTTACTTTGCGACCATTTATATAAATATGACCATGGATAATTAACTGTCTTGCCGCTTTTCGTGATGGAGCGAAATTCAGCTTGTAAATAACATTATCAAGCCTCCTTTCGAGCAACTGCAACAGCATCTGGCCGGTATTGCCCTTTGATTTCTCAGCCAAATGAAAATACCTCATAAACTGCCTCTCCAGCAGGCCATAGTATCTTTTAACCTTCTGTTTTTCGCGCAGCCGTACTCCGTATTCGCCTGTTCTCGACCTGCGCCAGCCGTGCATACCGGGAGCGAGATTGCGCTGCTTCTTCTCGATCGGGCACTTCGCAGTCTCGCACCTGAAGCCCTTGAGCATCAATTTGACACCCTCCCGACGACAATATTTACAAGATGAACCAAGATAACGTCCCATCCTATTTATCTTCTCCTAAATATTTACACTCTTCTTCTTTTCGGAGGCCGGCAGCCGTTATGTGGAATCGGAGTAACATCTTCTATCGAAGATATCCGCAAGCCAGCCTGCTGAAGTGCCGAAATGGCAGATTCTCTGCCCGAACCTGGGCCTTTGACTCTGATTTCCACCTCACGAACGCCGTACCGCATCGCCGCCGACGCACAACGCTGCGCAGCCTGCTGGGCAGCAAAAGGTGTACTTTTACGCGAGCCCTTGAATCCGACACAACCTGTCGAACTCGAACATATCGTGTCGCCATCAGGGTCAGTTACCGTAATCAAAGTATTGTTAAAGGTGGCTTTTATATGCACAACAGCCTTTACAACATTTTTCCTTACCTTCTTTTTTGCTGCCTTTGCCATACTATCCTCTAATTTTCTCAGGTAACAATCAGCATTTTTTTAACGAGCTTCTTTTACACCTTTCTTGCCGGCGACGGTTTTTCTCGGCCCCTTTCGTGTCCTTGCATTGCTCTGGGTCTGCTGTCCCCTTACAGGCAGTCCTTTTCTGTGCCGAATACCTCTGTAACAGCCGATTTCCTTCAGCCTGGCAATATTCTGCGAAACCTGTCTGCGAAGCTGACCGCCGATGACACAATTTCGGTCGATAACCTGTGTTATCCGGCTGAGCTCATCTTCGCTGAGCTTGCCGGCCTTGGTCATAGGCTCGACCTTGGCTTCTTTTAAAACCTGCATCGATGTATGTTTACCTATGCCATGAATATAAGTCAAAGCCATCCATATAGACTTTTTGTCCGGAACATCAACACCAACTATACGCGGCATATAGTCTTCCTTTTAACAAACCATAAAAACACTGCTTCGCACAAAATCTGTTTCATTGTTCAACCCTGCCGCTGCTTGTGCCGCGGATTCGTACAAATCACACGCACAACACCTTTGCGGCGAACGACTTTGCAGTTCTCACATATACGTTTTACCGAGCTTCTTACCTTCATTTTTCTCCCGACACCTATTTTTAAAACCTTCTGCCGGCACAGCCGGTCAATTTCTTAGCACAATCCTTCCTCTGTTAAAGTCATACGGTGACATCTCGATAGTAACGGCATCGCCCGGCAAAATCCTGATAAAATGCATCCTCATCTTACCAGAGACATGAGCCAGAATCTGGTGGCCGTTCTCAAGCTCCACCTTAAACATAGCGTTTGGCAAAGCCTCAACCACTTTTGCCTGTAACCGTATTGACTCCTTCTTCGCCATAACACTCGCAGTATCCAAAAAAACTCAAAACACAAAAACTTCCAAAACTTAAATTACCGTCAACACCTCACAGCCCTTTTCAACAATGGCAATCGTATGCTCAAAATGGGCCGAGCAGCTTTTATCCTTAGCTATCACCGTCCATCCATCCTTTAATGTTCTGACCTTCTCAGTGCCAATATTAATCATCGGCTCCACAGCCAGCACCATACCCTCGGTAAGGACAATATCGTTTTTCAGCAGCTCGTCACTAACAAAATTGGGCAATTGCGGCCCTTCATGCATATTTCTGCCGATTCCATGACCGACGAGCTCTCTGACAACGGCGAAACCGGCGGCTTCGGCACACTTCTGCATCTTCTCAGCTATCTGGGACCACCTTACCTGCGGAGCCGCATTATCAATCGCTATCTCAAGGGCCTGCCTGGTTACCGCGATAAGTCTGGCCTTTTCCTCCGAGACCTTACCGATAGCAACAGTAACGGCTGCATCACCGCAGTAGCCGTTAAGTCTCGCACCGTAATCGATGCTGAGAACATCGCCCTCTTTGAGACAGACATCCTCAGAAGGAATCCCGTGAACCACCTGCTCATTTATCGATGCACATATCGC
>CAYNDE010000293.1:0-2486 GCA_964395535.1 uncultured Pirellulales bacterium | reverse complement strand
CGGAAAGATTGCGCGGCAAACCTGAATTTAACACCGATTACTGTATCGGCTGCGGAGCCTGCGTGAACGTCTGTCCGACACGTGCGCTGACGATGGTTGACTATACCGAAGGCGATAACCCGAAAAGAGTTATTACACAACAAACCGATGCGTGCATATTCTGCGGCAACTGCAGCGAAAACTGTACGACGGAGAAAGGC
This sequence comes from uncultured Pirellulales bacterium, assembly GCA_964395535.1. GTDB lineage: Bacteria > Planctomycetota > Phycisphaerae > Sedimentisphaerales > Anaerobacaceae > CAYLMG01. The sequence goes on along the minus strand of CAYNDE010000293.1, from coordinate 2,286 downwards.
ATAAAGCTGTCACAAATCTGGGACCTGGCCAATATGGACCGCTCAACAATGACCGAGACTTTCGAGTTCGAGCTGCAGATGTGCGAAAAATGCGGTGCGGTAATAGGGACAAAAAAACATTTAGCGTGGCTGTACGAGAAACTCGGGCCTTTGGCATATTCGAACCCGTCGGTGCTCTTTGCCAAAAGCGGCGAGCTGAGCCTGGGAGGAGCAGATATCGAGCATAAAGACGTTGCTGAAAAGAGTGCTCAGACAAGCGATTTTATGCGTGTGCTTTGCCCGAAGTGTAAATGTGAACTGAATATCCAGCTTTAAGCGAGCCGGTGATTAATATTTGATATGTCGTTAATTGACAGAGGTCCATTTTTTCTTCATCCGAACCCACACTTTTTATTATGACTATCGATAAAGAAAGTCTGAAGCCGCTAAGGACTATTGGCGGGAAAAAGACGGTCATCCTGGGAATGGGTAACATCCTGAAAGGCGACGACTGCGTGGGCCCATTCATTTGCGACGAACTCTCAAAAAAGGCTCTAACAGCAGATATTATAAATACAGGGACCGTTCCCGAAAATTATATACAGCGAATTATTAAAAAAGAGCCCGATGCTCTAATCGTTATCGATGCGATTGAGTTCGACGGCGAGGCAGGCGAAATACGCCTGCTGAGGCCTGAGCAACTGAATAAAAACGCTTTTTCAACACATACATTGTCGCCGCATCTTTTCATCGAAATGGTACAACAAAGTAAAAAGGTTGACGTTTACGTTATCGGGATTCAGCCGAAACAAATAAAGCTCGGAGAGGGTATAACAAAAGAGGTAAGGCAATCGGCTGAAGAAGTTGTGAGCGAGCTTACCGAGATATTCACAATTGAAACGAAGAGCCAAGCAGATGAAAGTTAAAGATTTACAAAACCGGGAAGATTTGGTGAGCAGGTACAGATTACTGATTAGCGGCCGGGTCCAGGGTGTAGGTTTCCGCCCTGCCGTTTATAGACTTGCAAAATCGCTGCATCTGACAGGATTCGTATATAACGACAGCAAAGGAGTTACAATAGAAGTACAGGGAAAAGAAGAAGAAATAGCAGAATTTGTCGAGAGACTGCGAGGCAAAGATAAACCAACACTTTCTCAAATCAAAGATGTCAGTATATCTAATGTAGATTTAAGCGAAGGCGAAGAAGAATTTACAATCAAAGAAAGCAAACAAACCGGAGCAGCCCTTTCGGAAGTTACGGCAGACATAGCGGTCTGCGAGGACTGTCTTTCGGAGATGCGGGACGCGGGCGATTTTCGGTACAGGTATCCTTTTATAAACTGCACGAACTGCGGGCCGAGATACTCGATAGTAAAAACGATACCCTACGACCGGTGCAATACGACGATGTCGGTCTTTGCGATGTGTGAGAAGTGCTCCAGTGAGTATAACGATATGGCAGACAGGCGTTTTCATGCCCAGCCGGTGGCGTGCGGCAAGTGCGGGCCAAGTGTACGGCTAAGCGACAATAAAGGAAAAACAATCGAAGACGATATTGACAAGGCGATAGCCAAAGCAGCAAGAATGCTTTTAGAGGGAAAAATTCTGGCAATTAAAGGAGTCGGCGGATTTCACCTTGCCGCAGATGCACTCAATGAGACGGCTGTGCAAAAACTAAGACTGCGAAAAAGAAGAGACCATAAGCCATTTGCACTGATGGCAGAGACAATAGATAAAATCAGAAAATATGCAGTGGTGAGCAAGGAAGCGGAAAGGATTCTGAAAAGCCCCGAAAGCCCGATTGTTTTATTACCAAAGAAAAAAGACTCTTTGATTGCACCCTCGGTAGCTGAGAGTGTCGATACATTCGGCTTTATGCTGTGCTATGCGCCGCTGCATTACCTGCTTTTCGCAGAAGGTCCTGAAGTTCTGGTTATGACAAGCGGTAACATCTCAGATGAGCCTTTGATATGCAAAGACGAAAAGGCGGCTGAGAAACTCAGTGACGTAGTGGATGCGTTTTTAATGCACGACAGGGAAATTTACCGGCAGATTGATGACTCGATTTTGCATTTTATAGAAGATGAGCCTGTACTGCTCAGACGTGCAAGAGGTTATGTGCCGACGCCCTTTGTCAGCGAAAAAAAAGCAACGCAGGACATACTGGCGGCCGGTGCTGATATGAAAAATACGTTCTGCTTTGTCAAGCAAAACCAGCTTATCTGCAGTGAGCATATAGGCGATTTGGAAGATGCGGACGTTTACCATCATTACATAAATTCAATCGAGCATATGCGCAGGCTCTTC
>CAYNDE010000292.1:0-2489 GCA_964395535.1 uncultured Pirellulales bacterium | reverse complement strand
TGATGGCAAAACGAATTCCCGAACCACATTGCGGTGTCAGGAACATATTTACAGTGGTGCCGGTACCGAAATCAAACACACGCGACCAGGTGCTAATAGCATCCAGGTAAACCCAGGCTGAGATAGTAAAATCAGTCAGGCCGTCCACCACGCCGTAAGGCAGTCTTACGTAGTCGTTGGAACCGTCCAAATTAACGGCATTTTTGTACTTTCCTGTGGACCAGGTAGGGCCGTTAATGAGCGTTCCGTCCCAGCCGTTGCCGGTGACATCGGGGGCTGTTGTGCCACTGCTTTTGTCAAAGTTCAGATAAGCATGCATGCCGACCGGGTTCGCTTCCGCTTCATTGCTGTTGAGGCTTTCGCCGGCTGCTGTGTTCGCACTGACCACATAGTAGTATATCGTACCCGTGACAACGTCTGTATCGTTGTAAGCGGGTGTGGTCACATTTGTGTCAAGTGTCGTGTATGGTCCGCCGCTGGCGGTTGAGCGTTTGACGTTGTAGCTTGTCGCTCCGGCAGATGCCGTCCAGGTCAGAGCAACCTGACTGGAGGAGATCCACACGGCACTTAGAGACGTGGGGAATGCCGGAGCGGAAGGAGATAGAATGCCCCACTTCTGGCTGGCCAACCCGGCATATTCATTGGTCACGACCGCTGCGCCGGGGGACATAGATGCGTTCTCAACCTCATAGTCCATGCCTGAATCAACGGTTCTAATGCGGTAATAACCATCCCCAAGCGATTGGACGATGAAACGCTGCCCCTGGCTCTCGATGCCCCACCACCAGGTCATGGTGTTGTACCAGGTGTTCCAGTAATAATTGTCTTGCACAGACTGAACACGGTACTGGCCGGCGCCCAAATGCAGGAGATTCCACTTCTGAATGTTGGCGCCCGAATAGACGTTCTGCTCCACTTTGTGTGTCCCTGTATTGTTTTCCATCACCTGTCCGCTGTTTTGGTTAGCCAGTTTGTAGGTACCGTTGGCAACCGGAGCGGTTGTTGACGGCAATAGTTCGATCCAGTTTAGATTGAATCCGCCAGTCAGAATCTCAAAACGCAGTTTCTGCCTCCCGAATTCGAGAAACACCTGCCTGGTTATCGTCGTCCATGTTTGTGCGCCGCCGGTATTCGGTATTGTCCACGTTCCCGTCTTATCCAGGTTGTAAGAAATGACCCTCGCCTCACAGCCAGTACTCGGAGAGGCCACGCGTAATCGGAGGTTGTAAAAGCCGGGTTCAGGGACAAAAATGGAGTACTCCATCCATTCACCACCGACTGTCCAGCCGACATTGTAGCCACCGCCTGTGTCGGAGGTGGTTTCGATGTCCACAGCCTCATCGGTACGGTATTGCCCCCCTTGATTGGCGCTGTCCGTATCGTTATAAACAACATCCTGGCCGCCTGTATCGAAATCCTCGGCCTGGATACGCAGTGTACCGGTCAGAAAATTGCTGACGAAGGTGCTGGTGGTTGCACGCGGCAGGCCGCCATTTCCGTAAGTTCCGCGCTGTTCAGGCCAGGTCCCGAAATCAGGTACCCAGGACATACCGGCCCTGTCAACACGGTCCGTGTAGATTTCGGGTATCGTGACATCATCTGAAACACCCCAGGGAGGAATGTAACAAAAGGCAAGCCATGAAACCTCAAGACGTTCAAGTTCGGATGTTTGCATGACGCCAAAACCTCCCTGCCCATCACCCCACTCATAGCCGCCAAACTCAGTCATAAAGCAGGGATAGCCCGCATTCAGAAGAGCTGTAACGGCTTCCGTAGTGCCCTTCCAGCCGCCGTAACCGTGGAAACCTACAGCCGTCTTGCTCCAAATCTCGCTCGGATCGCCACCAACAGCGGCGTTGAAGGCACTGATGTCCGTCAGAGCGGCAGAAGCTCCTGAGGTGCCTGAAAATACAGCGTAGGAAAAGAGCAGCACGGGCGTATCCGGCGCATGCGAACGGATGACATTGTAGGCAGCGGCCTCCATATCGACAGCCCCCGGTGGAGTGGCATCAGGATTCGAATAAGGCGGGCCCCACGCGACCGGCTCGTTCTGGATTTCAAAGAGCACGTGTGTCTCATCGGCGTAGCGTTCCGCATAGAAATCCCAGAAATCCACGATATAATCATAATTGTAATTTCCATTGTTAGCACCGTTACCGATAGTGATGACCAGATAAAGGCCTAAGTCCCGCGTGTACTGTACGATATTGTCAATATGGTTGACGGCATAGCCCGGCGCGGTAGAACCCGGGTCCGGATAATCTATATCAAAGCATTCTCCATAGAGATGCACGGCGTTGAAACCAAGGTCCTTCATAGCTTCGATCTCACTATAGGGAACTGCTGATGTCCATTCCGTGGAGGTGAACGGACCCCGCAAGAGTTGTCCGTTATCGGCCACGAATGTGGTGCCTTCTGCATTGAGTACCGGACGGCCTCGCGGCACAGCGTTGGCCGGTGCTGCGGCTAAACAAAGCGTAAGCAAAACT
>CAYNDE010000291.1:0-2501 GCA_964395535.1 uncultured Pirellulales bacterium | reverse complement strand
GAGCTACCGGGAAGGTTAGTGTGTAATATTTCCAGTCTTCCGGGAACGTATCGAGAGCGATTCGGCCCTGCGAAGTCATCTGTTCCCATAGTCGCGTGCCGGGCAGAGGAGTCAAAAACAACACGTTGAGATTGTCCAGGCCATACTGATGGGCCGTCTCGGCGATGCGCTTGCCGATACCCGGTTTGTCTATATCCAAACCGATGATAAAGGAGCCAACAACGAGAATTCCGTGCCGCTGTATGCGGCGTACAGAGTCGCGGAAGTTTCTGCCGTTGAGAAGATTGAATTTTTTGCCGATTTCCAGAAGTCCTTCCGGTTCGGGTGACTCAAATCCGATGAAGACGCCTCTGCAGCCGGCCTTGGCGGCCAACGCCAGAAGCTCTTCGTCATCGGCGAAGTTAATTGTAACCTGGCCGATCCATTGCTTTCGAAGTTTCGCCTTTGCGATAGCTCTGAACATCTCCTTGGCGCGGGCGATATGTTCGTGTCGCGTTCCGATAAGATTGTCGTCCACTACCAGAACGCGTTTCTCACGAATCAACTTGAATTCCCGGACGACATCAGCAATTGGGCGTTGCCGGTAGCGGGCTCCGTTAAACGTCGTCACGCTGCAAAAGCTGCAGTTCAGGGGACAGCCGCGTGTGGTCTGAATGGCTCCGAAGGCATATCCGTTGTCCAGCAAGTCATGGCGTGCGGGCGGGACATCGTTTATATCGGCAAGGCCTCCTTCATAGCATTTCCTGAGCCGGCCTTGCCGGGCGTCTTCGAGGACTTGCGGCCAGATGCTCTCGGCTTCGCCGGTGACAACTGAATCCACTCGCTCCATAACCTCGTCTATGCACATCGTAGCGTGAATGCCGCCCATAACGACAGGTATACCGAGATTGCGGAAGTGAGCGGCTACTTCATAGGCGCGGTTCGCCTGCGATGTGAAGGCGGTAATGCCCACGAGGTCCGGCTGGGGCATAGCCTGATAGTCCGGAACTCCGAGGTTCTCGTCCACGATTGAGATATCCCAGTCCGGCGGGGTCAGTGCTGCGAGAACCATAAGGCTTAGCGGTTTCCATACGCGGTAATGGTTCCATCGGCTCTCCCTGACTTTGACGATGCTGACAAGCGAGTTTGACGGATTGATAAGATATAGTCGCATAACGTATATTCACTTATGGCTATGGATTTACTTTTTTTCCTTCTTTTACTTACCCCTGTGTCTTTAGTTACCGAACTGCCTGATGCGACAGACTGAGTTTTAGTTACATATTTAATTTTAATCTTTTTTTTGTCAAGGATATTATGGTCGGGGCTGCCGGGAAAGGCAAGAAATTTTTTTTCGCTCCGCTGTGAGAAATACGGATTTGGCTGTGCTGTTTTAATAAAATTTTGTTTGTACTAAAATGGGCTTGACTTTGGGGGTGTTTTCCCTATCCTCGTTTTTTCCGAATTTGTTAAAAAAAGAGGTTTAAATTGAGCTCTAATACCAAGACAGGGGAATTCTTATTCGAGCAGAAGGATGTAGAGGCGAAAGGAAGCGCACTTTACAACGAGCATATCAAGCTGACAGATAAATCGCATATAGCAGCGTTTGCAGGCTTTCTGATGCCACTGTGGTACACTTCAATAGGCGCCGAGCACAGGGCTGTGCGGGAGGCGGCGGGGCTGTTCGATTGCTCGCATATGGGCGTTCTGGAAGCGGCAGGGCCTTACGCGAAAGAGTTTTTGAATATCGTTTTTACCAACGATGTGAATAAGCTCAGCGACGGCAAGGCACAGTACGGTTATATAATCGATGCGGCAGGTAATGTTCTTGATGATATAATCATTTACCGGCGGGCGGAAGATAAATATATGGTAGTGGTCAATGCAGCTAATGAGCCGAAAATAAAGGCATATTTTTTAGGGCTGCTGAACAATGAAGTAGTGATTGATGCGAATGAGCCCAACAGGAGGCTCAAGAATAAGCCGGTGATACGGGATATGAGGGATGTAAAAAGCACAAGTGACTGCCGGGTTGACCTTGCACTGCAGGGGCCGGCTGCGATGAATATAGTACTTGAGCTGATTGGAGATGAGCGGGTCAGGGGACGAATAAAAGGGCTTAAAGGTTTCAGATTTATCGAAACTATGGTTGCCGGAATTGACTGTATAGTTTCACGAACGGGTTATACGGGGGCGGCGATGGGATTCGAGCTGTACGTTCATCCCGATAAAGCGCCAAGTTTGTGGTCGAAGCTGCTTGAGAAAGGAAAATCGTTTGGACTGGTTCCGTGTGGTCTTGGCGCCAGGGACAGTCTGCGAATCGAGGCTGGTTTTCCTCTTTACGGACACGAGCTGGCGGGGCCTTTTAATATCTCACCGTTTCAGGCGGGTTACAGCTTCGCAGTTAAGCTCGATAAGGAATTTTTTATCGGCAAGGCGGCTATGCAGAAAGAAGCAGAGCGGTATAATACAGAGGTCGCCCGTATTGAGCTGCCTGGAGCAAAGGGTGTCAGGCCTGTGCG
>CAYNDE010000290.1:0-2520 GCA_964395535.1 uncultured Pirellulales bacterium | reverse complement strand
TTTTTGGGACGGCCGAGAGGAATCGGCCGTTCCGCTTATAAGGAAGATAAAGATGGGTTTTAAGTTTTATACAAGTATGCTGTCGCTGGCATCAAGGCGGATGGCGGCGGGAATTTTTATTGTCGGGATGCTGCTGACAGGTTTTGGTTTTATGATTTATCTTCTGCCGAAACTTTTCGCAACACTGGCGGCGCTGTTTTTTTTCTTTCTGGGTGCATGCTGTATCGTGATGGGAATTAAGCTGCTATGGGCGCAGCACAAGTTCGATAAACTGAGCAGAGACAACAGAGGCGATTATCGCCAGAACGTTCGGATTCGTGCCGAAGATGATTTTGAACAATAAAAGGAGACAGGCTTGGGGGATTATATTTGTGATTGAGGAAGGCTCTGGCGGGGAGTATAATCTGCATTGATGCTGGAAAGTTTTAAGAGACAAATACTTAGGTACATCGGTCACAGCGAGTACCGGCCTGTGAAGCTGTCGAAACTCGCCAAAGGGCTTGGTATAAAAGCCGAAGATTATGCCGAATTCAAAAAGGCTTTCGAACAGCTTCGCCAAGCAGGTCATATCATTATCGGCGAGAGAAGTGCGGTGGAGCTTCGGCCTCTAAAGGGACAAGTCACGGGGACATTTCGAGCGAACCGACAGGGCTTCGGATTTGTTAGCCCGCTGGTACCTGATTCGCACGATGATTTGTTCATACCGCCCGGCGATACGGCGTCGGCGATGACGGGTGACATTGTCGCTGCGAAGATAGTTAAGCGGGGCAGGCGGGGCGGGCAGATGCGATATACAGGCAAGGTTGTCGAGATACTTCAGCGGTCAAGCAACAGGATTGTGGGGGCATTGAGCAAAAGCAAAGAAGGCTGGCTGGTTCGGCCGGAAGGAAAAGGATACGTTGAGCCTGTCATCGTCGGTGATGTAAGCGCGAAGAGTGCGAGAGAAAAAGACAAGGTCGTTGTTGAGATAGTGAGCTGGCCGACAGAAAAGTATTTCGGGCAAGGCGTAATCGTTGAAGTTCTCGGCAGAGCTGGGCAGTACCAGACAGAGATAAATTCAATCGTTCATCGGTATCAGATTCCATTTAAATTTAATGATGCTTGTTTATCCGAGGCCAGAGAAGCTACGGCGAGGTTTAGAGATTTCGGTGAAAAGGACAGAGAAAATATAACCGGAAAGGTTATCATAACGATTGACCCGCCTGATGCGAAGGATTTTGACGATGCGATAAGCCTCGAAAAGGACAGTAACAACACCCGGATACTTGGTGTGCATATAGCAGATGTGAGTTTTTTTGTTGGCGAGGGGACAGCGCTCGATGAAGAGGCGAGGCAGCGCGGCAACAGTGTGTATCTGCCGGGGCGAACTATTGCGATGCTGCCGGAGGTTTTGAGTAACGGGATATGCTCACTTCAGCCTGAACAGAAGAGGTTCGTCAAAAGCGTGTATACGAGATACGACGATGAAGGAAAAGTTCTTGTCAGGAGGTTCGCAAGGTCGGTTATGAATTCGGCGCAAAGGCTTACGTACGAGCAGGCGGACAAAGCACTGAGAGGAAAGAGAGGTGAGGTTAAGAGCGAAGTGGTGACACTATTGAAAGATATGGAGAGACTGGCCAGGATAATTGAGAAGCGAAGGATTAAGGACGGTATGCTGCACCTGGATTTGCCGGAGACGGAGCTTGAGATGGATAAGAGCGGCAGGGTTGTCGATGCACACCCTGCGGACACGAGCTATCCGCATACGATAATCGAGATGTTTATGGTTGAGGCTAACGAGGCGGTGGCTGCTCTTTTAGATAGTTTGAATGTTACGTTTATGCGGAGGATTCACCCTGAGCCGGATGCGATGAGTATGAAAGAGTTAGCAAAACTGCTGCGAACGGTCGGTTTCAGTTTTCCGAAATCGGGGGGACGTGCGGATATACAGGCTCTGCTGGAGTCGGTCAGGGGGACGGACGCGAGTGTTGCGGTGAATTTACTCGTTCTGCGGAGTCTTGAAAAGGCTGTCTATTCGCCGAGAAATGTCGGCCATTACGCTCTTGCGTCGAGGCACTATTGTCACTTTACCAGCCCGATACGGCGGTATGCGGATTTGCTTGTGCACAGACTTCTGGATAATTACCTCGAAGGTAAAAGTTTACCGAAGAGACAGGAGCAGGACTTAACGGAAGCCGGCAGGCATATAACGTTCACAGAGCAGCGTGCAGAAGATGCCGAGGATGAGTTGAAAACGGTTTTGATTCTTCAGATGTTAGAAAAGCATATCGGCGAGGAGCTGGATGGTGTCGTTACAGGACTGGCGAATTTCGGGGTATTTGTTCAGAGTAAAAAGTTCGGGATTGAAGGATTGATATCGACGGAGCAATTGGGCGGCAGATGGGACTATTATCCGAAAAGTTACTGCTTCGCGGAGCAGGATTCAGGGGCGACGTTGCGGCTTGGAGAAGGGATTAAAACAAGGATAGTTTCGGTGAACCTGGCTGCAAGACAATTGAATCTTATACCGGCTGAGCCTTT
>CAYNDE010000289.1:0-2530 GCA_964395535.1 uncultured Pirellulales bacterium | reverse complement strand
ATTGATTTCAGGAAAATCGGCAGAAGTAACTGGATTGAGATTGAGGATGAGACCGAAGCGGCGAATTTCGAATGGGACAGCAAAACTGTCGAGGACGGCAGGTATGAAGTAAGGGTGACGGCCAGTGACGAAAAGAGTAATACGAGCACGGCGAAGCTTTCGGGCAGCAGGGTCAGCGACCCTGTCGTAGTGGATAATACGGCGCCGGTGATATCAAAAGCTGATGTGAAAGCCCAAAAGGCTAAGGTGATATTAACTCTCGAAGTCACGGATGAATTTACCGTCATCGGACAGGTTCAATATACTGTTGACAGCAATACCGATTGGATCGGCACTGTGCCGGAAGATTCGGTCTATGATACGATGAAAGAAGAGTTTGTGATTGTGATTGAAGATTTGAAGGCCGGTGAGCACATCATTTCTGTTAAGGTCAGTGATGATGTCGGCAATACAGCCTATAAAACGTACGAAGTTAATTTGACCGGAAGTTAAGAGTGTCTCGAATTATCGAGTTTGAAGAAATTGAGCGGACTGTTGAGTCGCTTTGTGAAAGCCTCTGTTATGAGTTGCCGCAGGACGTTCTGGAAGGGCTCAAGCAGGCTGTGAGGAAAGAGAGCAGCCGGACCGCAGTGAAGATATTGGAGCAGCTTATCGAAAATGCCCGCATTGCAGCGGAAGAAAGGATACCGCTCTGCCAGGATACGGGTCTTGCGGTGGTTTTTGTCGAGCTTGGCAGTGAGGTTGTAATTGCGGCTGATAAGGGCGGGACAATTATTGATGCGATTAATGCGGGCGTTGCCGGCGGCTATAAAAACGGTTTCTTGCGAAACAGTGTCGTTGCCGAGCCTCTCAGAGAGAGGAAGAATACCGATTCAAACACACCGGCTATAATTCACCTGACAATTGCAGCAGGCGACAGGCTGAAAATAACTATTATGGCCAAGGGTGGCGGCTGTGAAAACAAGAGCCAATTCAAGATGTTTCGCCCGACTGCTCAGAGACAGCAGGTAATCGACTGGGTAGTAGAGGTTGCGAAAGAGGCAGGTGCCGATGCGTGTCCGCCTTTTATTGTCGGTGTCGGTATCGGGGGTAATTTCGAGCACAGCTGTCTTCTGAGCAAGAAGGCACTTTTGCGCAAGCTGGGTCAGAGAAACAGTGACAGATTTTATGCTGAGCTTGAGGAGGATTTACTTTCGGCGATTAATGCCCTTGATATTGGCCCACAGGGCTTGGGCGGAGTGACAACTGCTCTGGATTGTATGGTCGAGGCGGAAGCCTGTCATATAGCGTCCCTGCCGGTGGCGGTAAATATCGAATGTCACAGTCACCGGCACAAATCTGCTGTCATTTAGCGGCGTATCAATTGATTTTTATTTCTTATTTTTTTCCATACCAAAGTGTTCAGGGTATTTGTATTTTACCTGATATAGCAGCCAGAGTGCCTGTATTGTTGTGTGTGGATTGGTTGGTTTGGATTTAAGTACAGGTCTTCTGCCTGAAGTGAAGCAGAGCCATTGGTCGTTCCATCCTCCATCCATATCCTGGTTTTCAATTACCCTTTCGATCCAGCGTCTTCGAATTTTATCGGGGTGTCCAGCCCTTAGAACGAAGGCTATTCTTTGTATGTAAATGTCAACGACAGCGATATCAGAATTAAGCTGTTTTACTATTCTGTTAGAGAGGTGTTCGATGAGCCGCTCGATATTGTCATTAGATAACGATCTTTCGCGCAGGTGTATGATAGCCCAGAGCTGGTGAGTAAGCTTTCTGCCCTTCCATTTGTTGTAGTTAAAAAGCCCGATTTGCTCAGGTGTTATATCTGTCTTTTCTTTTCCGATAGCGTACAGTATCCATTTGTTATCTATGTTTTCTTTTTCGATGGTATTGCTGAATTCCGTCTGATTTATCGGCCTGTTCGGGTCTATGAGTGCTTTCCAGCAGTCGGGCTTTGAGGGGATGAACATAAAGGAATTAACTATTTTTTTAAGAGAATCAGTTTTGTGCATTTTGTCACATTCATCGAGCATTTTCAAAAGCGCAGCGTTCGGTGTCTCAAGGATAGCTTTTTTATTCAGCAGTACCCAGGCAACAGCCGCATCAATTGATTCATCAAGTGAATTTGAAAAACTCTCGTCGGATTTGATAGATATGTTATTATAAAAAAGGGCTGCCATTTTGACAATGAAGCAGAAGATAATAAAAAGAAAGAGGACTTTTATTGCGAAGCGGAACTTTCCAGACTTTATTTTAGGTATTAGTTTTTTGGCTACAGATGTTTCATTATGTTTTTCAGCCATCTCCAGAGACTCGCTTATCATAAATATTATACAATGATAACACTATCTGGAAATCTATCAACTTAAAATGGAAGTGTTTTCGATTATTTGATTGTTTGCTGAGGGTCTGTTTGTTATATTTATCGTCCGTTTGAAGCTGAAGTTCGATAGAAGGGGCTGAAATGATAACAGAAGTCAAACTGGCGAAGCTGAGCAAAAATATGGAAGAAGCAGCCATAGTAGGTTTTTCTGTC
>CAYNDE010000288.1:0-2561 GCA_964395535.1 uncultured Pirellulales bacterium | reverse complement strand
TTAAACGCCGCATCCAGGCCGACCCATTTTCCACCGACATATGCCTGAACCCAGGCATGGCCGCCGAAGCAGTTCTCGAAATCCCTCCATTCTTTGACATAGGCCATCCCCATCACTATCTCCGCGGGTATGCCGGCAGCCCGGCAGAGAGCGGCTGTCAGAATAGCAAACTCGCTGCAGTCGCCCTGTCTGCTCTCGGCTACTTCCGCAGCCGATGCATAGCCCACCGAAAGGCCAGTGTTCGAAATGTAATTAGCTACAAACTCTTCTATTTTTTTAGCTGCTTGGGCCGCATCTTTGGTATCACCGACTGCCTGCTTGGCGAGCTCGATTATCTTTGCGTTATCGCTCTGAATGTACCTTGCCGGTTTCAATGCTGCGAGCAATCTCTGGTCATTGCCCTTATATGGAAACTTTGCCCCCGCCGGCGCTTTTATCGGCCGGACAGTAATAATAATCTTGTCGTCTTCGCCGGCGCTTACCGTCTGATTATCTGTCGATGGTATCGCCTCAAGAATTAGTTTTTTATTTTCTTCTAACTTATTGTCCAGAGGACTGTTACTATCCTGCTTTACCTTTAAGTAGTAGGTAATTGATTCAGCCTTGCTTACATCTTCAATCGGGACCGGGCTTTTTATAAATGCCTTATCGATGACCTCATATGCCTCTACGTCACTCAATGCAAACTCCTTCTCGCATGCCAGCATCTCTACTTGTATCCCTGCTATCGGGATAATCACTTTTTGCTCCTTCAGCTCGTCATCGACGTACGCTATGCTTTGAATCTCTCCAGCCATAGGCACGTTGGTTTTGCTTTTAACTTCTGTTAGCGTAAGAACTCGCCCTAATAAATCTATTTTCTTTTTTTCCCCGATTGACACTTCAGTCTTAAAAGCCTGCATTGCAGAGGGTACGAATACATTTACATCATATATCGTTCCTTTCTGCAGCCCATGTTTTGCTTGAAGAAGTCTAAGCCCCTCAGCCATAACTGCCCCCTCAGGCCACGGCATAGTGCTTTTCTGTTCACTGCCTGCAGAGCTGACTGTCAAATCTACCATACCAGCGTCATTTATGCTGCCTGTCACCTTCATCGTCATAAAACTCATATCCTGAATAGATTCGAAGCCAAGGGGCTTACCCTCTGTACTCTCGATGTAGCTTTCTTCTGTTGTAATGGTTATAGCCATTCCTGCCCGGCTCATAGTCATTGTAATCTGCTCGGTGTTTGTTACTTTTTGTTCCTTAACCTCCCTGCTCAGGATTGCATGCCCCACCTTTTTGCCGTCCATATACAAAGCGTAGTAATCTTTCTGTTCTTCCGCTGCCGAGACCAGGCCGCAGGTAAAAACAAGAACCGCTATAAAAACTGCAATAATGCCCCTGACTCTCATAATTTAATCCTTTCACGGTAATTTTCGAAAATTTAACGGTAATTATTATCTCTGGGACAATTATAAATGGTAAACAACAAAATTCCAGTTTTTTTGGCTCAATTACTGTTTTGCTAAAAATTAAACTGTCTTGAAAACCAGCCTGCTTTCGATAGAATACTCAAAAAACAACAATAATTAGACGGGTATTATTTGAATAATACGAGATTATGACTTTTGACGAATTGTTAGCTTTAGTCTCTTCACGGAAAGTGCCGGCTGTTCGCGCTAATTCCCGAGATATCGAACCCGGCGACGTCTTCGTCGCAGTAAAAGGGACCGCCCTCGACGGTCATAATTTTATTAATCAGGCTTTTGACGGTGGAGCCTCTTATATTGTTGCAGAGAAGATGCCATCTGATTTTCGCGGTGCCGAAAGGAATAAAATTATTATTGTGGAAGATTGTGCAAAAGCTGCTGCGATACTCGCACAGGCACAATATCAAAACCCGGCCTCGAAGCTGGTCAATCTTGCTGTCACCGGTACGAACGGAAAAACGACGGTCGCGTATTTGCTGCAATCGATAATAACTAACTCAGGCTCCAAGTGCGGCCTCATCGGCACAATAATCTATGATACCGGCGACAAAACTATACCGGCAAAGCTGACAACACCCGACTGCTTCGATGTCGCATATCTGACCGACCGGATGGTAAAGGCCGACACGAAATTTATGGTAACAGAAGCTTCCAGCCATGCTCTTGACCAGGACCGGCTCGAGGCAATAAATTTCAAGGCCGCGGCATTCACGAATTTATCCGGCGACCACCTCGACTACCACGAAACCAAAGAACAATACCTCGCCGCAAAAGCTAAACTCTTTAGTTCATTATCGCAGGATTCCTTTGCAATTCTCAATAAGCAATCGCTCGAAGCTCACCGGATAGCAAAACAAACTAAAGCCAAAATTATCTATTTTGCGGTCGATGAGCCGGCTGACATTACCGCTTGTATTAATTCGATGGATGTCACCGGAACGAATTTCACCCTTGAAATTGCCGGCGATAGTCGGACTGTAGAAACTGCTCTTCTCGGAAAATACAATGTGAGCAACTGTCTTGCTGCTGCGGGACTTGCATACGTTGCCGGCTTCGAGCTGGAAACTATAGCCGCAGGTCTGTCTGCCT
>CAYNDE010000287.1:0-2563 GCA_964395535.1 uncultured Pirellulales bacterium | reverse complement strand
ACGGATTTTTATTTGCCGTAGAGTTCACAGAGAAACCATAAATAAAATATAGAAAAAATTCTCTTGCTTTTGGCGAGAATTGGGAGGATAATATTTTATCATAGACACAGATTAACACAGATTTACACGGATTTATATTTACCACAAAGGAGAAACACATAAATTGTCGAACTTTAATTTTCAAGTCGAATATAATAAGTGGTTTATGCAGTTTGATTCAGAAGATAAGAATTGCATCTTAAAACAAGTCCAATACATGTTATTTGAAACACTTATATATAAGTGTATTTTAAAAGCAAGGTCTATTGCTCCAAAAGATGGAAAAGGCAGAATCAAATTAAATGGAGCAGTGCATTATTTGATTGACAAGTGTTTTTTTAACAGTCAATTGATGACCATCAGACGTTTAACAGACAAAAAAGGGTCAGATGTTGTTTCTCTTTGCAAATTGTTAAATCAAATGAAAGAAAACTGTAACAACTTAACAAGAAAAAATTATTTTATGATTTTAAAAGAACGAGGATATGAGTACGATTATTCCGAAACAAAGAAGAAACAAGACAAATATATTGAAGAAAATTTAAGAATGGGCGAGGTGATAGGAATACCCAACGGATTAAATTGGGAAAAATCAGAAAGGCTACATTCTAACTTCGACAAAATGTCAAAAAACAAAGATTGCAGTAGAACTCCCGAAAACAATATAGACAATTCCATTTTTAACAAATTACTGAATGAATTAGACTGCTGTGACAAACTGCGAGGTTATATAGATCATTTTGTAGCACATTCCTTAAAGCCGGAGAAAATTGAAAAATTAGATAATGAGACCTTAAGAGTAACCTTCGAACATTTATGGGAAGCACAACAAGTTATTTGCAAGGTCACAAAGTTTGTAGGTTTGTATCTGTTAGGAATAGTAGACTATGGATTGCTACCTTTTCCACATGGGAGTCTTTTACAATATATTGAAGAACCTCTGATTTTAAAAGAAGAAAAAACAAAGTTGCGCGAAGAAGAAAATAAATTTCGAGATGAGATACATTCTTGGGAAACTGAAATCGACGATTTTTGTGGATAATTAATATATAGGATTTTATTGTTTATCGATGATAGGCAGGTCGCTTTTCATACAACGGATGAAATAAGAGTTGGCGGGGAGAAGGGGTGTGGATTATAGGTTTGAAGTTAAGTCGCCGTCCGTCTTCGATGCGCTACGCCTAGATAAATTCCGGCGACTGACAAACAAGAGAATATGAACGTTCAGCATAGAACTTTGAATCCACCTTCGTCTTTTAGAGACTACGGTGGACAGGCATCGAACTTTTAATGAAAAATGGAGGGTGGATTGCGGAGAAGCGGGAAGTTAGAAGTAAGAACTGAGAAAAAATTTAACCACGAATTAACACGAAAAAACACGAATGAAATTTGGCCACAGAGAACACAGAGAAACCATAAATAAAATATAGAAAAAATTCTCTTGCCTTTGGTGAGAAAACGGAGAAGTGAGAAGTGAGAAAAAAATAAACTAAGAATTTTCCCTGAACCAGTAGCGATTCAGGATTTCACGAAGGGACACGAATCTACAATTCCCGTTATTTGTGAAAGTAACTTGCCTTGAACCAGTTGAAGTTCAAGGTAATGTGCAGAAGAATAAGGACGATTAGTATTACTCCACCGCCTTCGTGAAAAAACTCAAAAGCATCGGCCGAGATTTTTTCGTGAAATAAACCCGTAACAGCCTGGCTGATAAAGAGTACGAGCAAAATCGGATTTAGTATCTTAAGAGCGGTATTCCTTTTCATAATCGTTTCCATTCCAAAAAAATCATTCTTATAAAGAGGATTTTTTGTTTTTCCAGTTGTGCCATTTCAGCAGGTCGGGGTCGTGGTTTTTATTGGAGGCGTAATAAACGGCACAACGCAAGACGTAAAGCATACACTTGTCAACAGGAGCGGCTTTGAAGTTGCAGAGCTTTTTGTAAAGTTTCTCGGGACAGAGGCCTTTGAGGTCGTCAACGGAATTCAGGCCTATACTTCGCAAATCCTGAGCGATTTTTCGGCCTACACCGGGGATTTGCTCTAATTGTCGGTGGTTAGCAGCGGCCATAAAATATATCCTGAATAATATTCAAGTTTTTTCCTATAACACAGAGTATCATAATCTTTTTGGATAATAGTACAAGAAATTTTGAGGTTGGGTTGTGGGAAGACAATCGTCGTAGTGTAAGGGTTTAAACCCTTACACTCCTTCGACAAGCTCAGGATAAATACGCTCAGGGCAAACAAGAAAGGCCGTGAGATAAATTACTCACGGCCTTTGATTTTACAAATGTGCTTTCAAGCATTACGGACAGCTATCGAGCCACTGCATACAGAAAATCTCAAGGTCTTCGAATTCAACTTTGCCATTACAGTTCAAATCACCGTTGGCATAGCCGCCGGCGGGGCCTGTCCACATCCAGTCGAGAGCGAAGATGGCATAATCGTAGAAGTTGACTATGTCGTCCCAGTTGTAATCGGCACAATCGACGCACTCATTGGGGTCGGTGAACAGGATGAAG
>CAYNDE010000286.1:0-2583 GCA_964395535.1 uncultured Pirellulales bacterium | reverse complement strand
GTGGAGGTCTGGCTGCGCAAAAGAGTCTTATCGTCGATATAGAAATTATCGGCAGGGTCTCTGGCTGGATGGTCCGGGCCGATATTGAGGGCGACGAAGTTATGCCAATCGTCCTCTACTTCCGGCCCGTAAGCAACGGAGAAACCCATCCTGCCGAAGATTTCGAGAAGCTCGTTGATTGTCTGCGTTATAATATGTGTTTTACCGATTTGCGGGATTATGCCCGGCAATGTAACGTCAATAGCGGCTTTAGTTTTCGGCTGACTCTGCAGAAGGGTCTTTTTCAACTGCTCGAAGCTCTCGGTGACCTCTTTTTTGATTTTGTTAGCGAGCTGGCCGGCCTTGGGTTTCTGCTCGGCGGCGAGAGAGCCGATTCGGCTGAGCATATCGGTAATCCGGCCTTTACGGGCGAGGTACTTTATGCGGAACTGCTCGAGCGAGGCTCGGTCTTTTACTTTTTTCAAGGCCTCGATTGCCTCAGAACGAATTTTTTCAAAATCTTCAATCATATTTCGTCGCCCGTCGCTCGTGTCTCGTCGCTCGTTACTCGCAGAAAAAAATCAAAACTAAAAATCCTAAATAAATTAGGCGATTGCTTTTTTTGCGGCGTCAACTATTTTATCGAAACCATCGGGGTCGGCTATAGCGATTTCGCTGAGCATTTTTCGATTAAGGCCGATATTCGCTTTTTTACAGCCGTCAATAAACCGGCTGTAGCTTACGCCTCTCTGGCGGCAGGCTGCGCTCAGTCTTGTAATCCAGAGCGCTCTGAAATCTCGTTTACGGAGCTTTCGGCCGACGCGGGCAAAAACATTAGCCCTTACAAGCCCCTCCTTTGCAAGGCGGTACTGTCGGCCGCCGGCACCGCGATGGCCTTTTACAGCTTTGAGGATTCTCTTTTTGGCTTTGCGTCGTCCAGTAGATTTTCTGACTCTTGGCATATCAGCTTTCCTTAAAAGAATTTTTGAAATATTATCAAAACCTGCTGGCGGCAGCTGATGAAATGGTTCGACAGGCTCACCATTGAATAGCCGAGAAGCAGGCTTATGTTTAGAAAAAAAGTTAACCGGGCATTTTGGCCTTCATTTTCCGGGCCATAACAGAATTTAAAACCGTCGGAGTTGAGAGGTGTCTTTTGCGCTTGGCGTTCTTGGTGCTCATAAGATGGCCTTTACCTGCTTTTTGGTGTTTGACGAGCCCTGAGGCTGTGATTTTTACCCTTTTTTTCAGGCCTTTATGAGTTTTCTGCTTCGGCATTTACGTAATTCCAACAAAAGCTAACTTTCAATTCCTAAATCCAGACTGCGTTAAAGATGAACAGTTTATAAGATTTGCGGGTTCGAGTCAATAGCCGAATTTTGATTATTATAAAAAGATTAGCTGAAGAAGTTTTAAGGCCACCGCCGGTCTTAAAAGCTTAAAAAAATGAAGAGTCACAGCCTTTATGAATATATAAAGGTTTGCATCAATCCCAGCTTATGGGCTGGTTTATATTTATAAAATTAATTGGCAGGGCTTAATATTATTTTTTCGGAACAAGCAGCAGTGTCATTCTCCTGTTAGTCATTTTTGCCAGCCTTTCAACCTTGGCAAGTTCTTCAAGAGACTGTGCAATCTGTTCCAGTATTTCATAGCCCCTGTCCTGGTGCAGGATTTGCCGGCCTCTAAAGAGCATTGTAAACTGCACACGATAGCTCTTTTGCAGAAACTCCCTGGCGTGGTTTACCTTGATATCGAGGTCGTGCTTGTCCGTTTCGGGTTTTAGCCTGATTTCCTTTAGGACTGAGGCGTGGTGACGGCTTTTTTTCCTGCTTTCCCGCTGTTTCCTTCTCTGCTCGTAGATCCATTTTCCATAGTCCATTATTCGGCATACAGGCGGGTCGCTGTTCGGCGAGACCTCCACAAGGTCGAGGCCGGCCTCCTGTGCCCTGCTGATGGCCTCATTTCTGTCTGTAATGCCGACCTGATTGTTCGACTCGTCAATAAGACGAACAACAGCGGCACGAATCGCTCCATTTATTCTTAAACCCTTTTTACTAATCGTGAACCACCTTTCCTTTCTAAAAAGATTGACAACAAACAACTATATACTGTTAAAGGCCTTTCGGGCCTAAAAAGATAAATCCATATTTTTATCGGCAATTTTTTGCTTAACGATTTTTATAAATTTATCCAAATGCTCTGTCCTGGTATCTTCGATGCCCCTGATTCTAACATTAATAGTTTCCGACTGCTGTTCTTTCGGGCCGACAACGAGCATAATGGGGAGCCTCTCGTTATGAGCTTTAAGAATCTTTGCCCCTATTTTTTCATCGGTCAAATCAATTCCGCAACGAAGCTGTGCCTGTTTTAATTTGCTGTGAATCTGTTTTGCATAATCATTGGTTTTTTCGCTGATGGGCAGGACCCTTACCTGCTCCGGCGAAAGCCATAATGGAAACTTAGCAGCGTAATGCTCTATGAGAATACCGATGAAACGCTCGAAAGAGCCGAGAACAGCCCTGTGAATCATAACGGGCGTCTTCTCAGTGTTGTCCTTGTCGGTATAGACCAGGCCGAAACGCTCCGGCATAGAAAAATCGA
>CAYNDE010000285.1:0-2596 GCA_964395535.1 uncultured Pirellulales bacterium | reverse complement strand
CGTTCGGGTCTGACAGCTCAGACCTTAAAAAGCCGAGCGAGGTAAACAGTTCGCTGCTTAGATAATTATTTTTGGCTTTTGAGATTCGCAGTAGTCCATTGATGAGCAGTTCGCGCTGGTTTCGATTGTTTGCTTTGTCCAGCAGATAAGAAGCCGCCATTTTTAATGTTTGACGCTCGGTCTTTTTCTTGAGGTGTTCTGTAAGAAGCTCGTATATTACATCTGAACGGTCGCGTTCGGGATACTGCCAGCTAAGTTGAATCAGGTCGTGAGCGACAAAATCTGCTTTTTTGTCTAAATCTCTCGCAGCTCTTAACAAGGTTATTGCCTTTTCAGCCTCGACCTGGTTGATATTTTTGCTGTAAATGATATCGCAGGCCAAGTTATAAAATTCCCGGCTGCAGGATTCGGAGGAAAGCTGCTTGGCCTCCAGTGCCGGCTGCGCTGCTGCAGGCAGTGCGCAAAACAGGAAAAGAAAGACAAAAAGTTTTGTCAGCTTTGACACGATGGAGTTTACATATCCCTGGTGTTTTTTCCGAATATCTTTTTTAGACATTTATCTCTCCGGTTCTGCATCCGGTACGTTTTTTATCTGCCTTGGCCCACGGCCTCGCCGCGAGGCGGGTCCGGAAATTTTAGGCAAATGTACTGCCAGAGCACGGTCCTGTAGTTTTATTTCGGGCATTTCGAACATCTGCTTTAAGCATAAACCCTGCATAAATTGAGTATTCTTACCGGTTTATGATTTTAGGGCTTTTCGTGTCTGACCGCGCCTAAAAGGGCGATTTCCTTTATATTTAAAAGGCTTCCTGCCAGAAGATAAGTACCTGCTGCGGCAGGCACGACGACTGCAAGTCTTAGAATATCAAATCCTGTGCCGTCAGGCAAGTTTCTTAAAAGGTATAAGAGGCCGCCGCCTACTGCAGACATAATTGCTGTTGCCGCAGCAGTTTTAATTATCGTTACTGCGAGCTGGTCCAATAATGTGCTTCGCAGACTTTTTTGGAGGGCGACAATCAAAATTATGACCTGGATATATGAGCATATAGCGGTCGAAAGCGCCAGGCCGGCTGTTCCCATAGACCAGACGAGGCTCAGGTTGAGAACAATATTGATAGCGACCGCTGCCAGTGCGCTTTTAGCAGGTATTTTGGAATTCTGCATAGAGTAAAACGAACGCGTAAGAATCTGCTGCAGAAAATAACCGCACAGACCCAGAGCGTAAAAGAAGAGGACTATGGCTGTAGATGTTGTATCGGTTTCGGCGAATTTTCCGCGTTCGAAGAGGACAGCTACTATTTTGTTGCTGACGAGTAATAGTCCTGCAGTTGCCGGCAGGGCGACAAAGACAGCCCCCCTGAAGCCCAATGAAATTGTCCTGCTCAGTGCGTTAAAATCTTTTTTTGCCGCCTGCGAGCTCATAACCGGAAAGATTGCCGTCGCCAGAGCGATGCCCAGCACACCAAGTGGAAACTGATAAAGCCGCTGTGCATAAAATAGATGCGAGACAGCGCCTTCTTTGAGCGGATAATTTATCTGTCTTGCGAACAGGGTGAAAAACTGGCCCTTCTCGAGAGACGCTGAAAGCCATTTTGCAATGATATCATCAACCAGCGTATTCAATTGTGTTACAGTAAGGCCTAAAATCATCGGGCCCATTAGCAGAATGGTTTTTTTGAAGGCTTCGGTTTTGACGGCCCATTGCGGCCTGAGTGAGATGCCGTTAGCCCGCAGCGCAGGTATTAATATTGCAAGCTGTGCGATACCTGCGATAATGACCGCTGCTGCAACGAAAAAGGTTTGCTTTTGCGGCTCGATACCAAAAATCCATCCGCTGATACAAAGGCTGCCTATCAAAATGATGTTTAGCAGGATTGGAGCCGCAGCCGGTGCCGCAAAGTGGCGATGGGCGTTTAATACCCCGGCGATAATCGCAACTTCGCAAATCAGCAGCATATAAGGAAGCATAATGCCGGCAAGGGCAAACATCTGTTTTGTGCTTTCGAACGGGGCAAAAAATTTGTAGTAAATCCAGATAAATGCTTCACCAGCCAACACTATTAAGGTCAGGAGCACAAACATTACCGTTACAGTTGTGTTGGCCAGGGCCTTCGCCTCGGCAGGGTCTTTTTGTAATTGCTCGCTGTAAACGGGGATTAGCGATGAGCCGGCTGCGCCTTCCCCAAAGAGCCTTCGGGCAAGGTTGGGGATTTTGAATGCGATTACCCAGCCGTCCATCAAGCCGCTTGCCCCGAGAAAATATGCAAAGCTCATATCCCGCAGCATACCGAAAATCCTGCTGAGTGCTGTCAGAGACGCAATTTGCCTAAAACCTTTAATCATAGTTCATATCCTGCAGCATACCGATTTCATCTTGGCAGTTTCGGGGCGACGCTGAAAGGCCTTCGCCTGCCTATGTTATTCAGTATCCCGACAGCGGTCATGCTGACCAGCAGGCTCGAGCCGCCGTAACTTACAAGCGGCAAAGTCAGGCCTGTGATAGGCATCAATCCCACCGTCATTCCGACATTTACAAGGACCTCAACAACGAACATAGCGACAATACCTGCGGCTGCAAGTTTGGCAAACGGCTCGG
>CAYNDE010000284.1:0-2596 GCA_964395535.1 uncultured Pirellulales bacterium | reverse complement strand
TTTACTGCTCTGTCGATATCAACATTATAAAGTTATTTTGGACTCCGAAGGGATTCGGGAGACACACAATATATAGTGGTTATCGGCCCTAAAGGCAATGATGGTTGGCGGCAGCAGATATACGCCCTGAAAAACAAGGTAATGAAAATGGCGGATTGCAGTTACAATAACTTTGAGCAACAGCAGGAGCCCCAGGGTTCAGCGGGTGAAAAACTGCCGGAAGATGAAGATTTGGTTATGGAAAAAATCCTTGAAAACATTAATAACACTCCTATTGGTCAGGTACTAAAAAAGATAGCTGCTCTCCCGGAAGTGAGAAAAGAAAAAGTGCTTAACGTTAGACATCAACTCACGGAGGGACAGTATGATGTTAATAAACGTCTCGATATCGCTCTTGATAAGGTACTTGAAGACCTCGTAATGTAAGCCCTGCCAAATTCAATCGCCGGGCACTTATCTGCATATCATTTTTTCATTTACACTATTTCGGGTACGTCATCATCCGGCTCATCCATCTCAACAGGTTTATAGCCGGGCTCTTTTGCTTTTTCCATCTCTTCATTAAAGGCAGCCGAAACTTTCTCCTGAATCTTGCGCCTGCAGTCCGCGTTTATCGGATGGGCAATATCTGCATGAAGTTTCATCCTCCCCTGAGCGTCTTTCCTTGCACGATTCTCAACGAGTGCTGTGCCGCAGTTGTTACAGAACCTGGCTCGAAGATGATTCTTGCCGCCGCACTTCTCACAATGGTCACTCATCTTACGCGAAGGCATCGCAACAAATATCCCCTTCGCACCCTCGATGATCTTGATGTCGCGAACAACAAACTCATTGTCAAAGGTCACCGAACAAAAAGCCTTCAGTCTTTCATCTTTGTTATTAATCAGTTTGATCCTTACTTCAGTGATTTCCATTTTTTTGCCTCGCTAAAAAGTCTACCATCTATTGTTATTTACGATGATGCTCTCGCATCCGATTCTTTCGGAAATTTGACTTCTCCATTCTGATGCTTTTTTATTATCCCCATGTTCGAAAATACAATACATACTTGAACCACTACCGCTAAGGCACCAAGGCCTGGTAAAATGTCTTTCTAATCTTCTCTTCAGCTCTGAAAGCCCTTTATTTATTGAAAAGCAACTTTTCTCCAGCATATTTGTGCACATTTTGGCAACGAAATCAATCCTGTTTTTTTCAACATATCTATTTATTTCTCTCCTAAGTTGCTCAAAATGTTCCTCATCGCCCTTGTAGCTTTCGTAAACCATTTTAGTGCAAATGCTTACATCAGGCAACACTAAAACAGCTAAAAAATTGAAAATTTCACTAATTTTTTTCACTTTTTCTCCACGACCTGTGCAGAGCGACAAAGGACCGCCAAAAAAGAAGGCAACGTCACTGCCAAGACGATTGCCTATTTCGATGAGCTCTTGCCGATTTACACCAAGGCCCAGCAGTTGATTAACTCCTATAAGTGTCGCCGCTGCATCGCTGCTCGCCGAGCCCAGCCCACTGCCTGCAGGTATATTTTTGCAAAGTGTTATCTTTATATCTGCTTTGATACCGCAGTGCTCAAAAAGCACTTCACACGCCCGGTATATCAGGTTATCTTTGCCCTCTGGTGCCCAGCGCGGACCTTCGCATATAAGTTCAATTCCTTTTTTTGCTCCCTCTTCAATCAGCAGCTCATCGTAAAAGTTGACCTTGGAGATTACTGTATGTATCTCGTGAAAGCCGTCGTCACGCACCCCATCCACGAGAAGGCTCAGATTAATCTTCGCAGGAGCCAGTACTAACAACCCTTTCTCTACTTTGGTAATTTGCTCTCTTTGTTCCATAACCTCTTTTTATAAGCTCCGAAAGCCGTAATTTACTCATTGACATTATAATCTCCTGTACGTATTCTTTGAACAAAAATTACAGACTCAAAAATATGAACGGCAAAAATAAAAACAACGAAATACGAGCGACGAGCGATGAGCAGCGAATAAAATCCTGGCACATTCACCGACGGCTTTATAACTGGGTCATCCACTGGGCTGATACAAGATTCGGCGTTTTAGCGCTTATTATTCTTGCTGTAACCGAACCAATTTGTGTCCCCATACCAGCCGATTGCCTGGTCATAGGCCTTTGCCTCGGAAAACCTAAAAAATCGATACATTATGGCTTGACTTGCGCATTCTTTTCGGTACTTGGAGGAACGATTGCCTTTTCTCTTGGTTTATTAATCGGCGGTGAAAACGTTGTTAACTTTTTTGATAAGATTAGTATAGGCCCGCTTCATCTGGCAGACAAGGCTCAAAAAGCCCTTGACCTTTATAGCAAATACGACTTCTGGGCAATTGCTATCTCAGCCTTGACGCCCGTCCCGTATATGATTTTTAGCTGGATTGGCGGTATGGCCGGCGTATCTCTGGCAAAGTTTATCGCTGTAAGCGCAGTCTTTAGAACAATGCGGTTTGGCGGCGAGGCTCTAATCTTTTATTTTCTGGGCCAAAGAGCTCGCAGAATAATAGAAAAATATTTCAACATTGCTACCGTTGTTGTTATCATATTATTAATAATTCTCGTTTATTTGATGAAACTGTTAAGC
>CAYNDE010000283.1:0-2599 GCA_964395535.1 uncultured Pirellulales bacterium | reverse complement strand
GTACTCTGGGAGCCGTTCGTGCGTAAAGTGGAGAAGGCATAGGCGATGTTCGAAGGTTTTATGAATAATTTGTTCTGGATATTAGTTTTCCCGGGTTTTGTTTTTACGACTATTGCAGGCTTTATCGCTTACTGGATTGTTCGCAAGGTAAGCGCGCTTGTTCAGTGGCGCGTAGGCCCCCCGCTGCTGCAGCCGTTCTATGACGTCGTCAAACTTTTGGGCAAAGAGACGCTGATACCGCAGGAGGCCCAGCAGGGTATTTTCATAGGTGCACCGGTTGTGGGTTTTGCGGGAGTGCTTCTGCTGTCAACGATGCTGTGGTTAATAACACTCAGGCAGGTGGCATTCGTCGGTGACATTATCGTAGCTATTTATCTGCTGGTGCTGCCGTCTCTTGCTTTGATTTTAGGCGCAAGCGCCAGTGCCTCACCTCACGCATCGATCGGGACAAGCAGGGAAATGAAGATGGTGATGGGCTATGAGCTGCCGCTGGTACTGGCGATAATAGTTGTCATTATCAAAAGCGGCGGCGAGCTAAATATTGCCAGGTTAGCAGAGCAGGCACCGGTACTGAGCATATCCGGCTTTTTAGCATTTGCGGTGAGTCTATTATGCGTACAGGCCAAGCTGGGCTTTGTGCCTTTCGATATAGCAGAATCGGAAACCGAGATTGCCAGCGGTGTATTGATTGAATATTCCGGGCCTCTGCTTGCGGTCTGGAAGCTGATGCAGACGATTATGATTGTTGCACTGCCGCTGTTTTTAGTGATGGTATTTATGGGCGGATTCGGAATTAGCGGCTGGCCGCTTGTCTGGGGAATCGGCAAGTATGTGCTTTTGCTTGTTTTGATAATACTGATAAAAAATACCAATCCTCGTCTTCGAATAGACCAGGCAATGCGTTTTTTCTGGGTATGGTGCGGCCTGATTATGGTTTTAGCAATAGCTTTAGCAACTATCGGTAACAGTACACAGATAAGCTGGTTATAAGGTGAATATATGGACTGGAGAATATGGTCATTAAAGAAATCGCCGTGGGTTTTTCACGTTAACGCTGGTGCGTGCAATAATTGTGACATTGAGGTTGTTGACCTTTTGACGCCGAAGTTCGACGTGGAAAGATTAGGCATTAAATTAGTAGGCTCGCCGCGTCATGCTGACGCCCTGCTTATAACAGGAGTAGGTACGGCCCAGGCGGCGAAGAGAGTCCAGGAGGTATACCGTCAGACACCAAAACCGTGCGTTGTATTCTGTATCGGTACCTGCGCGTGCGATACGGGGATATTCCACAGCGGTTACCATGTTGTCGGTCCCATAGACAAAATAATCAAAGAGGTTGACCCGAATGCGATAATAGCATACGTGCCGGGCTGTCCTCCGAAACCAGAGGCGATGATATCAGGAATAGTGAAGGCACTTTCGGCATTGTAAAAGGGAGCGAGATTCGAAAAGATGGATGACAAAGAGCTAAAAAGCAAATTAGACAAGATAAAAGATAAAGTTACAAAGATTGAGCAGACAACTGATAGAAGGATTTTTCTGGACTGTGAGGCCGAGAACAGTTACGCATTAAATAAATACCTGTTTGAAGACGTACCGCTTCGATTTGTGATTGCGACGGGTATAGACTCAACGAACTGTTTCGAGATTCTTTATCATTATTCCTGTGATGAAATCGGCTGGGTGGTGACATTGAAGGCATTTATACGCGACCGCCAGAATCCGGCAATTGATTCAATCGCACCGTTTCTGCCCGGCGCAGAATGGATAGAAAGGGAGATTCACGACGAGCTGGGTATCGAGTTCAAAGGACACCCGAATATGAGGCGGCTGATTCTGTCCGACGACTGGCCTGAGGGAGTGTATCCATTGAGAAAAGAGGTACCAAAATGACAAAGAAAGTTAATATTCAAAAGCCTGTACTTGCGGTCGGGCCTTTTCACCCGCTGCAGGAAGAGATGGAATATTTTCAACTGACCGTTGACGGTGAAATCGTAACGGATATAGACGTGCGGATATCGTATAATCATCGCGGTATGGAAGGCATTTCCGAGACTTTGCAGTTCGATCAGGTGCCTTACCTTGTCTCCCGGATATGCGGGATATGCTCTGCGTCACATCCGCTTGCATACGTACAGGCGGTGGAAGAGATTTGCGGGGTAAAGCCGCCCGAACGAGCATTATACGTTCGGACAATCATCAACGAATTAGAGCGGCTGCACAGTCATATTTTGTGGGCAGGTTTAGCCGGACACTTCATCGGTTACGATACAGTCTTTATGTGGGCGTGGAAATACCGCGAACCGATTCTTGATTTGCTCGAAGAGATTACCGGCAACAGGAACAATTACGGCAATGTCAAGGTGGGCGGCTGCAGAGAAGATATCCCGGATGAGCTGAAGCCGAAGATATTAGATGAGATGGACAAGCTCGAAAAGAAGATTGATATGCTGACCAAGGCGGTTCTCGATGACCCGATTTTACATATGAGGCTGAAAGGCGTTGGAATACTCAGCAAAGAAGACGGCATTCGATATGCAATTACCGGCCCGACGGCGAGGGGCAGCGGTATAGATATCGACGTACGTCGCGATGACCC
>CAYNDE010000282.1:0-2601 GCA_964395535.1 uncultured Pirellulales bacterium | reverse complement strand
AAATTTGACAATTTTCAGTCCCTGAAACCTGATTTTGGGTAATTATAACAGCCTGCGCAAGGCCTGCAATAATTAATATGAAACGAATATGCCTGCGGATTATTCTGGGGGGGCGATTTTACCGAATAATGTAAAGGGGCTTGTGTTTGTGATTTGAATGTTTGCGAATCGGCCGGTGAGTTTTCTGTCACCTTCAAAGACTACTATCCAGTCGGTATCCGTTCTTCCGACAAGCTGCAGGTTTTGGGCCTTTTGGTGTGATTTTTTACTCGGCCCTTCCACAAGAACCTTTACTGTCTTGCCAAGAAACTCTTTGCTTAGCTCTCCACTTATCTTTTCCTGAAAGGCTAAAAGCTGGATGTTTCTTTGCCTTTTGATTTCAGCGGGGACGTTATCTTCGAATTTCTTTTCTCCGGCTGTTCCCGGCCTAGTCGAATACTTGAACACAAAGCAGTTTTTGAATCGGGCTTTTTTTACAAGCTCAACTGTCTTTTGAAAATCCTCGTCCGTTTCACCCGGGAAGCCGACAATAAAGTCACTTGCAACGGCGATTTGGGGTACGATTTTTCTTGCAGTTTCTATCAAGTCGAGATACTGCTTAGCAGTGTATTTGCGGTTCATTGCCTTTAGTATTTTATCCGAGCCTGATTGTGCCGGCATATGCAGATGGTGACAAACCTTATGCAAATCCCGCATAGCCGTGCAAATCCGTACAAAATCATCCTCGGACGGATAGTTTGTAACAAACCTGAGCCATTCGATGCCTTCGATATCGTTTACCATTTCGAGAATATCTGACAGTCGGTAGGTTTTATCGCCTGATTCGTATTTATAAAAGTTCACGGCCTGTCCCAATAGTGTTACCTGCTTTATGCCTTCGGCTGCCAGTCTTTTTATCTGCTCGATTATTCTTTCGGGCGGGCGGGAGACCTCGGGGCCGCGAACATAGGGGACAATGCAGTATGAGCAGAAATTGTTACAGCCTCTCATTACACGCACAAAGGCCTGGCCGGGGATTGCCTTGTCGTCGCTGTCGTAAACACATTCGAAATCCTCAAGCTCGTTATTTTCAGGCGAGCTCGTACGAATGTCATCTGTTACAGAGACTGTCTTTTTATTTTCAGTTAGTGCCTCTTTTAGAAAATCGACAATTTTTGGAATCTGTCCCGGCCCGCATACAATATTAACGGCAGAGTGGTCAAGTAATTGCTGGCCCAGCCGTTGTGCCATACAGCCGAAGACTGCTACTACAAGCTCTGGCCTGTTTTCTTTTATATGTTTAAGGTGTCCGAGATGTGAGAAGACTCTTTGCTCGGCGTGTTCCCGAACCGAGCAGGTATTGATTAAAACCACATCTGCATCTTTGACCGAATCTGTGATTTCGAAGCCTGCACCTTTTAAAGAAGCAGACACCAGATTTGTGTCGAGTTTGTTCATTTGACAGCCAAAACTTTTAATGTATACACTTTTTGTCATTGCTATTTAAGTTTTTCAACCTCATTTTTTGTCAGGAAAAAAATTTTAGGGTCGTCAATGTCTAAAGCAATCTGTGATAAAACGTTTGCATCATTGTTAAACGTGAACAAGAAAAGGCGTTCAGATTCTTGTGAAGTACCTTTAATCCAGACGTTCTGGTCTTTATATTTTGTACAAGATTGGACTTTATATATATTGCCTTTTATTATGGGCATTGTCGGTGGAACTTCGTCGAGGACCGCAAAAGCCGCGATACTGTTAGGGTCGAGTTCCCGATATGGGTTTTCTACCTCAAAAGCTTTTTCAGTTTCAGAGGATTCGTTTGCGTATTTGGAAAACCAGGGGTCATCTTCAAGGTATATTGTTAGAGGGAATGTCTTGCCGTACATAGGAAAGTCGTCGTAGTAAAGATGAGTATGGTCATTTTCTTCTTCCGAGGCAGCCAGGTTCACTAATAGTTTAGATAAGTATAAAAGGCCTGATTTATTTCCGGTCAGAACTGGACCGGTTTGCTGAGAAAATGTTAGATGGAGCTTTTCATTCCCTGTTGATGGTGTCGATACAGCGGCGACATCCTGTATGCAGGGGACCTCCTTGAGCATTTTGGCGGCCTGGTTAACGAAGGAATTAAAGTCCTTTGGTTCTTCTAAGTTTTTCATCGCATACTCTACACATTTGATATATGCCTTTTTCCTTCCCCATTTAGAGTTTATATCCATTCCCGAAATCAACTTTTCAATCAGGCTTTTATAATCCATATTTTTTAGCCTCCCATCAGCAAGTGTAAATAAGAACACTTTTAAGCTTATTCATCGTGGCCAAGTACTTTATAAAGCAGACGTTTTTTTATACAAGTTATCGAATGTATCAATTCGGGCAGGCAAGGTCAATTTGTCTTGTCTTTCTTACGCCATCCTGGGAGTAAGAAAGGCGTCTGTTTTTTATACTCATTGTATGCTTTGCCGAAACGTTTTTCGAGCTCGACTTCTTCGATAATCTTGATTTCTGCCAGCAGTAATGCGATTATAATCGCTGCTGCCAAAAAAGCGCCGATTTTGTTCAAGAGGAAAGCCCAGCCCGCAAGGTACAGGAAAAATCCCAGCATCATAGGGTTGCGAACATAGC
>CAYNDE010000281.1:0-2604 GCA_964395535.1 uncultured Pirellulales bacterium | reverse complement strand
TTTTCAAGTTTGCCTGTCTGCAGCATCAGCGGGTCACCGCCTGTCAGCAGAACGTTCGTAATTTCGTCGTGTTCGGAAATGTATTCGAGAGCGCCCTCGATATCCTGGAGGTAATCTGCTTGGCTTTTTTCAATGAAGACTCGTTTTCGGAAGCAATACCGGCAGAGCCCCGCGCACTGGTTGCTCACAAGCAAAAGTGCCGTTGAATTGTATTTGTGTTCCAGGCCGGGCAAAATCGTATATGCTTTTTCATTGGATGGGTCAAGTCTTCCCCACCGCTCAAGCTCCTTCGGGTGCGGTATTACTATATGACGTATCGGGTCATCCGGCTCCGACCAGTCGATAAGCGAAAGATAATAGTCGTTGCAGCGAAACGCAAATCGCTCGGTGACTTTCCTTAATCCGTCTTTTTCCTGTTCACTCAGGTGCTCTAGTTGCTCTATTCGCGTGAAGTATTTTCTTGTGCTCAGTGTCTTTTCCCACATCCGTTTGCTCCAGATTTATCTCGGACTAACAAATGTTTCTTAGCATGCCCTCCTCATCCTGACTTGCTAAATATTATTCTATAATATTTTTGTCGGAATATCAAGGACGCAACTTAAAAAGAATTGCTGAAATTTTGATATTATTATCAGGCCTTTTTATTTAGCTGCAATAATGTGGATTTATAGCTGTTAGAGTAGTGAAAAAATTATTTTTTATCTGTTTGACGAGACTTTTTATACCACTCGATCGTTGCTTTCAACCCTTCCTCGAAATTTGTTTTTGCTTCGAATCCGAAAAGTTTTTTAGCGCGTGACACATTCAGTTTTCTTCTCGGCTGGCCATCGGGTTTGCTGCTGTCCCAGCGAACCTCGCCCTCGAATCCTGTAAGCCTTGCGATTTTTTCTACTAATTCCTTTATCGTTATTTCAAAGCCGGCTCCGATATTCACAGGCTCGGCCCCGTTATAATGTTCCGTTGCCAGCAGAATACCTTCTGCGGCGTCGGCGGCGTAAATAAACTCCCGGCTCACCTCGCCTGTCCCCCAGCACTCGATGTAATTTTTTTTCTCTTCGATTGCATCGACGCATTTTTTTATCAGTGCCGGTATCACGTGGCTGCTCGCCGGATCAAAATTGTCGCCAGGCCCATAGAGATTTACCGGCAGCAGAAATATCGAATTAAATCCGTACTGCGCTCGATACGCCTGCGACTGAACAAGCAGCATTTTCTTGGCAAGGCCGTACGGCGCATTTGTCTCTTCCGGGTAGCCGTTCCACAAGTCCTCTTCCTTGAATGGTACCGGCGTAAATTTCGGATACGCACATATTGTCCCGAGCGCAACGAATTTCTCAATCCCCCGAAGGCGGGCCTGCTCGATAAGCTGAACTCCCATCATAAGGTTCTTATAGAAAAATTCGCCCGGATGCTCTCGGTTCGCGCCAATCCCGCCCACAACCGCTGCAAGGTGAATAACAATATCCGGCTTCATATCATCGTACATTCGTTTAATATCGCTGATATTAACAAGGTCATAATCCTCTATCTTCGGTACGAGGATATTTTTGCAGCCGCGTTTTCTTAAGCCCTCGGTGACATAACCGCCGAGAAAACCCGCTCCGCCTGTAATGACTATTTTTCTGTCCTCAAAAAATTTGCTCATTTTGCTCTCGAATTGTGCTCCTTGATTATTTTCTCATTTTTTGCCAACTGCATATCGGCATCGGTCATCATTCGCGCCAGTTCCTTGAAGGTCACTTTCGGCTTCCAGCCGAGCTTTTTTTGCGCCTTGCTCGCGTCACCGCAAAGAGTATCGACCTCGCTCGGCCGCAGGTAACGCTCGTCGAGCTCTACATACTTTTTCCAATCCAGCTCGAGGTGTCCGAAAACCTCGTCAAGAAACTCTTTTACAGAATGGCTCTGGCCCGTTGCTATAATGTAATCGTCCGGCTCATCTGTCTGCAGAATCAGCCACATCGCCTCTACATAGTCACCCGCAAATCCCCAGTCTCTTTTCGCATCGAGATTGCCTAAATATAATTTGTTCTGCAGACCCAGCTTTATTCTCGTCGCCGCCCGGGTTATCTTCCGTGTCACGAACGTCTCGCCGCGTCTCGGCGACTCGTGATTAAATAAAATCCCGTTACAGGCGAATATCCCGTACGCCTCGCGATAGTTCACCGTCTGCCAGTAACTATAGACCTTTGCGCACCCGTAAGGGCTTCGCGGATAAAAGGGTGTTTTTTCAGTCTGGGGACTTTCTTTGACCTTGCCGTACATCTCACTGCTCGATGCCTGGTAAAACCGAACGTTTTTGTTATTGCTTCGTATCGCCTCGAGCAGCCTAAGTGTCCCCAGCGCATCGGTATTGACAGTATATATCGGGTTGTCGAAACTGACTCGAACGTGGCTTTGTGCCCCCAGATTATAAATCTCGTCCGGCTCGACTTGTTTGATAATTGATGACAGGTTACTGCCGTCGGTCAGGTCGCCGTAAACCAGCCGAAGTTTAGGCTTTTTGTGCGGGTCAACATATAAATGGTCGATTCTGCCGGTATGAAACGAGCTGCTCCGTCGTATTATTCCCCAAACCTCGTAGCCTTTTTTCAATAAAAGCTCTGC
>CAYNDE010000280.1:0-2608 GCA_964395535.1 uncultured Pirellulales bacterium | reverse complement strand
AACATTCCTGATATGCAGCAGGTGTTTTATGATGCTTTCGGCACCGATTTCCCCCTCGAAAAGATTTGCCAAAGAAGGCTCAGCTATATTTACGAACATATCGACTCGCACGGTATTAAAATCAAGCCAGGCCTTTGTGAAATACTTGATTTCCTCGATAGAATGGCTCTGCTGAAGGCCGTTGCAACGTCATCGACCACCGAATCTGCAAAGCGCAAGCTTACCGTCACAGCCTTGCTGGACAGATTCGACTATCTTATTTGCGGCGACCAGATAAAGAAGGGAAAACCTGCTCCCGATATCTTTCTCGATGCCGCAGAACACCTTAAAGTGCGGCCGCAGGATTGTCTGGTTTTCGAAGATTCGGAAAACGGCGTCCGTGCCGCGCACGCTGCCGGTATGACTGTAATTATGGTGCCCGATGTAAAACAGCCGACGCCGGAGGTTGCCGGTTTAGCCTGTAAAATTTTCCCCTCCTTAAAAGAGGCTCTGCCTTTTGTGCAGAATCTTCTCTCTTCAGAAAAATAGGAACGCGCATTTCTGTTTTCGAAAAGTGCCGGTCCGATGAGTTAGTGGCTTTCTTCTTTTTTTGTGCCGAGAAGGTGAAACGCTCCTTTTACTGCAGGCAGAGTCTCGGTTATTACTTTTGGGTCGTATACATTACCGGTTACGTCCATGCGAACAATACCCTGGCCGAGACCTTCGGTTAGAGATTGAAGCACCCCAGGCTTGGCACCGGCAAGTCGTTTTCCCCGCGCCGTGAGAATTAAATCTATATTAAGTTCCTCAAGGTCGAGGTGACCTAAGCCGTTGAATGCGATTGCCTTGCCCGATATATCCACCTTTTTCAAAAACAGATTATTGTTTCTAATGTATGAGTCGACCACCATTTGCTCGAAGGCGAAATCTTTGGGCTCGGGCTTCAGAACGTACAGAAGTTTTGCTATTGGCGAAAGTTTACCCACCTGCATGTCTGTTATTGACAGTCTGCATCTGCCTATGCGTTCGCCCTCGCTGCCTATCGTGCTGTTAATACTTAAAGACCCGTTCATATTTCCCTGGCTATGGCCATTTTTCTCATTGCCTGTCCTCTGCTCAGCGGTTTCACCCTGGCCTTGATAGCGATAAGGGTCCGAAAGAAATTGTTTAAGATTAATATCGTAGAAACCGGTATCCAGAACGTAGGATGCGCTGCCTGGCTCAGTTTTAAGCACAAATCTGCCTGCTACTGTTCCGTCATAGCATCTGCCCGTAAGCTGCATACTTTGCCATTGCTTCAGCTTGTTGTCATAAATCATATTGGCCTTCAGTTCCGTCAGCAGCTTATCTTTAATCCGTCCATTGAAGCCCTTAAGCTCTGAATGTCCCTCGATGAAACCGTATCCGCTCTTATAAAGACCTTCTATTTGTAATGTGCCGTTTAATTCCGTAATAGCCGGTGATATATTAAAATTGCACCCTTGGAATTCCACTGAACCCACCAGCCCGATGTATCTTGAGCCGTTCGGAGCCGTGAAAACTCTTATCTCGCTAAAATTAGCGTCACATAGACCGGTAGGTGACGCATCAAAGTAAATTTTGGTTAGCTGTTTGGGAAGAGCGGCGCCCAATCCCTCATCGAGATTAATTCTTTCCGCCCCAATCCGGAGGGCAGCTTCGCTGAAACTATTATTTTCCGCCCTTATTTGGCCGTCTATCTTTATATTAGACCTCGCCTCTGTTATCTGAATACCCTCTGCAGGCCTGCCCTGTATGTTCTCGAGTTGAATGGCTTCATTTGTTAGTTTCATTCTGCCCGTAACATCTCTGAGAGGATAGGAGATTGGTGCATAATCTATATAGTTGCCGAGGCAGTCAATATCAATGTCATAATCAAGGCTGTCTTTTCCTGCCTTGTTTTCCATATGTGCCTTGAAGTTAACATTGCCCGTTATCTGAAGCTCGTCGATGGTCTTTAAGACATATTCCGGCATTAAGACCCCGATGTGTTTTGTGTACTCTTTGTTCCGTATAAAAACCGGGTCAACTTCTTCAGCCTCGATTTCAATGTCATATACAGGATTGCTGCTGTCGTATGAAATTACCTTTCCATTGATTGTAATTTTCTCTTTATCTGACCTTGAAACCACGTCGGTAAAAGTTATCTCGTTGCTGTCGAAGAACAATTCTCCGCTAAGATTTTTCAGAGGATAGGGAAAGTGACTCCACCGTGCACTTGTATTAAGAAGACCGATAGTAAGAACGCTCGACTTTTTATCGGCTTCTTTTTTGACGTTCTGTTTGATTGTTACCATCCCCGCCGGCGAAAAGTCATCCCACACCTTTCGCTGTTCGGGTTTTAGGGCCTTATATAAGTCTTCGTCCAGCATCATATTGTTGCTGGTAATCTCGAACTCGTGCAGTTGTTCTCCACCGCTTTTTTTTGTCCAGCCGTTAAAGCAAAGCTCAACATCTCCGTGTCGGCCCAGCAGATTATGCAGCGTCGCTCCTTTTTCGCTGACATCTATCCTGCCCGTTAGCTGGCTTATAGGATATTCGAACCTTTCATCGCAGAGCCATACGTCTTTACAATAAACCTCACCTGATAATTTGCTCTCATTTAGCCTGC
>CAYNDE010000279.1:0-2611 GCA_964395535.1 uncultured Pirellulales bacterium | reverse complement strand
GTGTTTTCGACATTGGCTTATATATTAAGCTCTCGTCTGCAGTCTCGACGTAGCCGGAATGTCTATATTATTGATTACGCAAAGGCCCGTTATGCCTGTGATTCCGCAGCAAAATACGCAATTGCAACCCTCGATGAAATAGAACCTCGTTTGATAGAAAGACCGAATGAGCCGGATTTTTCCGACCTTTTCAGGCTCACCGAGGAACAATACGAGCAGTTCCTCACCGAATGGGCAGAGCAAAACCAGCTCCAGATAAAAGACAGCTTCCAGCCTAAAACTAATGTAACTGATTTCAACGATGTCAATGACTTCAACAGTCTCGCTGATTTTAGATTTGTTTTCGAAGAGTCTAACGAGCCGAATGAGCTGACCGTTCGCGGGCCATACGGACCGCCTTGGCCTCTTGTCGCTGCGCCGATGGAATTTGAAATCGGAGCGGCAAAGGTCAGAATCGAAATCGAGGATGAAAACGCCAAATACCCCATCGGATGGGTTTTACTCGAAGATGGGAAAATTAAAAGGGAAGCTGTGGCTGGTTTTGAAAATTTCTTCGAATGGATGTGGAGTGACGTAAATAATATCGACGAGGTCGCAGAAGACATCGAAAAAATAAAAAACCAGCTTGAAGAAATTGGCCGGATAAAACCTTTTAGACTCAAATTCTCCAATATAACGAAACTCGAAAAGGCACCCACAACCGCTGTGTCGAGAACAACAAGAACAACTAGAACAACAAGAACAAGAACTGTCAGAAAAACAATCTCTGCTGCTCAGCAGGAAAACTCACAGAGCGTGGACTTCGCGAAGCTCTTTCACAGCTCTTTGCTCGATACTGAATTGCTCGCAAGACCTACTGTCGAAAGTGAGAAAAGAAATGAATCGGCTCTGAAATATATTGCAGCCTGGGCCTCAACCGAGGTTAATATTAACACCGCACCCAGGCATGTCCTTGAGGCCGTCTTCATTTTCGGCGGAAATGAGGTCAAAATCGCTGACGAGGTTATACTGAGAAGACGCATAAAGCCCTTTAAAGATATAGACGACTTAAAAGAACAGCTCTTTGCGTATTCTGATTCAATTGAAAAGTGTAAAAGCTTTATTACTACCGAAAGTACTCTTTTCTCGATAAAAATAACCGCTGTATGCGGTATAGCTGAGACTTCAACTGTTATTGCCATAAAAAAGAAGGGTGATAAAACAACGCGTATAGCTGTTATTTCGACCTGATTAAGACAAAACTTGAAGGCGGACTCACAGTGGATGGTACAAAATATTTAGGAGTTTATGTAGAACGGTACTCGGCGTCCGTTGTTTCTCTGTCTCAAACGGCAAAAGGGTACAAAGTAGTTGACTGCTTTTCTGTTACTATTGATGAAAAGAGCGACCGGGCAGACGATACTGCCGCCCTCACAGCCGAACTGGTGGACCTTATAGCGGAACAATGTGCTAAAAAAGCTCTTGCCTATCAGGATTGTCAAATCGCCGTCGCCCTCGATTGTTCGATGTATATGCAGCATAAGATTCATAGCGAGTTCACTGATACCCGACAAATCGCACAGACCATCCGCTTTGACACCGAGGAATCCGCCGCTACTGATATAAGCAATGACGCTCTCGCTTTCGAACTCCATTCAAAAAGCCGGTCTGGAACAGAGCTTAATGTTTTTACCGCACAGAAAAAAATTCTGCTCGATATCCTCGCAGCTTTCAATAAGCACAACATTGACCCTGTAACCATTGAGCCTGATATTAGCTGTCTGTCGAGATTTATTACCACGTATTTTCCATCACCCCAAAGCCAGACTATTGTTTTTGCTGTTCTTTCGGATAAAAACGGTTATTTTATTGTTCCGCCTTCGGATACTGATAGCTCTGCCCTTAAAAGGGCCTTTCTAATTAGCCCTAAGCAGGATAGAAACGATTTGCTAACAAGGCAAATCGCTCTTACAACTGCCTCGATGGACAATGAAAATCAGACCCTCGCCTTAAAAGTTTTTGACGCCGCCGGTAAAGTAGACACACAGAATCTTGCTCAAAAGCTCCGCTGCCAGGTCGAGGACATAGATTTAACCGCCCTTGTTCCTGTAGAGCCGGATATGCTGTCCGATTCTGCCGATAAAGTAGCATTTGCTGCAGCTGCCGGCGCCGCGGTCTCGTTAACGGATAAAACCGATGTTGTCGATTTCAGAGCTGATTTCAGCCCTTTTCAGGGAAAAAAGCAGAAAATACGGCAAAATATCAGGACGGTGAGTATTTGTGCGGTCATTTGTATGCTATCTCTCGGCGTCTTTTTGCAAAAGAAGCTGTTCGATGCGAATAAACCCCGAAAAGAAATACGCTCTGTTTTCGAAGATGATTATATCGATGTTCTGCCAGGCTCAAGAAAATTGCCCGCTAAGTTCTCCGAGGCAATCAGGCTGCTTAAAAAGGAAAGAGACCGGCTGGAAAGATATGAAAAAGGTAGAGTCAACGCCGAAGGTGAAAAAACAGCTTCTGCCAAGCTTACAATGACACTTGAAGCATTTAATAAATGCGCTGAAAAAACTGACCTCCAAATAGACTCGATTAACATAACAAGCAAGTACGTACGTCTTACAGGCAGTACTTC
>CAYNDE010000278.1:0-2646 GCA_964395535.1 uncultured Pirellulales bacterium | reverse complement strand
GCGTTTTGCCAGCAATAAATTCTGGTTCGCCGTGCGAAGTGATTTGAATTGTCGCATCTTTCAGACCGGGCGACGTAGCACGTATTACCGTTTCGCCGGCATAGTAAGACCGGAATTCCATCGCGGCCTGACCATCGCGAATTGTAATGTCCGAGTCCGGCGCAAAGGTTATGCTCGGGCCGGTCGGAAATTCACCGGGCCCGGATTCGATGGCGAGGGTCACAGGCGGACAGTTGTTGAGTGCGTTGCCGTCTTTATCAACTACGGTCACGATAATTAGTGCATCGTCCGTGCCGTCCACGGAATTCAGTGTGGTTTTGTCCGCGGTCAATTTCAGCGCTGCGGCAGTGCCATCGACCGGCCAAGTCGGCGGCGGAATGTGCAAATATTCGTTGCGATACCAATACCATTGCCGTTTCGACAGCCGGAAATAATCCACCAGGCCCATGGAGCCGAAGCGCCTGCCGGCAATGCTGCCGTGATCAAAACCGCACCAAATCGCTTCGCCGCTGCGCCACGGCAGACGCCAGGAACCAGCGACGTTTCGATCCGCACCGGGTGTGCTCGGTAAATCGCCCCAGCCCGGCTCATATTTTCCGGGACGGTCCGCCATGGTGGAACCGTATTCAGTCACGATGCTCGGAATTCCCGGATTCGCGAACAGGCGAGCGCCGTCGCCGTTGTAGCCCGCAACGCCACCGAGCTTGTCAATATCGCCGCGCTGGCAGCCGCCGATTACGGCTGGCCGCGTCGGGTCAAGTTCGTGCGTGTAGGTGACCAGTTTCTTCAGGAATGTTTGCACCTTGGGCATCACGGACCTGTTGCTGAAGAAGACTTCGTTACCCATGCTCCAGACGATGATGCTCGGATGGTTGCGATGGATGCGAATCATGTCCCGCAGACCGGCCTTCACGCTCGCTTCAAATTCGGCCTCGTTCGCTGGGTCCGTCGGATACGCGCTCGAACCCCATGGGCTTCTAAAACCAGCGGTGCCCCAGAAACAGTTTTCCGACATGAACAATATTCCCAGTTCATCGCACGCCTTGGAAAACGCAGGCGCGTGCGGGTAGTGCGAGCCGCGAATGAAATCGAATCCGACATCCTTCATCATCTTCACATCGCGGAAAAATCCGCTGTCGGCCACCGCGTCGCCCCAGCCGGCGTGGTCCTGATGCACGTTCGCGCCTTTGAAATACAAGTGCTCGCCATTTAGGAAAAATCCCTGGTCGGCGGTGAACTTGAACCAGCGAAAGCCGAGCGGCGAGGTGTAATCGTCCACCGGCTTGCCGCCGTCCAGCACTACGGTTTTCACCGAATATAAATTTGGATGTTCCGGTGACCATAGATTTGGATTGGCAACCGGTTCGCTGGTTTGATCAAAAACATTGGTTGCACCTGCCGCGATGATTTGCGTGGATTCCATTTGAGCGACGATTTTTCCGTTCGCATCCTCAACATAGGTTTTCACGGTGACCGATTTCGCTGCATCGGAGTCGTTCACCACTTCTGTCTTCACGTTCACTGTGGCGGATTCCTTCGACACCTGTGGCGTGGTGACAAATGTGCCATACCAGGCGACGTGCACTGGCTCGGTAACGACGATGCGCACATTGCGATAAATACCGCCGGAGAAAACATGCTCGCCGGCTCGCGGAGCCAAACGGGGGTTCCAAATGTTGTTCACGCGAACCGCCACAACATTGTCGCCGGTTTTCACCGCATCTGCGATGTCAAAGGTGAAACCGGTGTAGCCGCCTTTGTGTTCGCCGACGCACCGTCCGTTTACGAACACTTCCGCGACCTGAAACACGCCGTCGAATTCCAGGTTGATGCGCTTATCCGACCACGTCTCCGGCACATTGAAATGTTTCCGGTACCAGCCGTAGCCGACATAAAATCTATCTGCCGCGAAATAAGGCATTGAAAATGAGTGCGGCAGATTTACATTATCCCACATTGAATCATTGAACACCGCCGCTTTCGCATCCGGGTAGTCGCCGAGATAGAATTTCCACTCGCGATTAAAGTTGATGGTTTCGCGCAACTCATTGAATGAGGCATAAGACGGTCGCACCAGAAATATGGCTGACAGAATTAAAATTATGTATAATTTCGGTTTTTTCATGGGTTCTCCATTTTGTCAATTATGTGCGAACATGCCCAGTGTCACTCATTGGAAACCACCGGCAGATTGTTCGACAGAGATTTCGGCCAGGTGGCCGGTGTTGATTTTGACGTTGATGGCGTAATAATGGCCCCCGTTCTGCAATCGGCGGTCTTGGGCTGGGCCGTCAGGATTGCTGTGAAGCAGGTAAGGCGAATTTTCCATTTTTGTGTGTTCATCGCGTAATTCCTTATATAAAGAATAAAGAAACGTTCTATTTTGTCGCCTGTTCACTTGGAACTTCTTGTTTGATAGCGAAGGCCATATACGAGTGCGGCAGCACGGTAAATGTAAATGATGTGCGCGGCAGCGGGCCAGCTGGTCCACGACTGCCAAATCCGCGGCCACGCCGGCCAAAACCGCGACCAACTGTCGGTGCGGGTGAGATGTCCTGGCCGGTAAGCAGGTCGTGAATTTGCTCCGCGGCGCCTGCGACGGAGACCGTAACCTCCGCTGACGTGGGCAGGTAGTTCTGCACGATA
>CAYNDE010000277.1:0-2651 GCA_964395535.1 uncultured Pirellulales bacterium | reverse complement strand
GACATGGCGGCTTAGGCTTATGACACGGTGGCTTGGGCTTATGACAGGGCGGCTTAGGCTTAGGACAGGGCTTATGATTACATCCACCACATGTCATACCTTCACCGATGCCGTGACCCTGATTGCCGCAGAAGATATTACCTTTCCCATTTCCATGATTTCCTTCGCCCCAATGGCCGTTACAATTACCTCCTCCCGGATTTCCCGGGTCGCCATCCTTTATCAATTTAACATCAAAGTTGCCTCTTCCCGGATTAGGTCCTTTTGCTCCGGCATGCCATGTCAACTGTTCAATGCCATCAATTGCCATTGCAAAGTTATCAGCTGCGCCAAGGCCTAATTCACCACATTTATTCGAAAGACCGTTAATATGAAGCCTCGGTATCTGAACGGCAACATTACAACTTGTAGTTCCGACAAGAACATTACTCCCGGCTGCCCCTTTACCACTGAAACCTTGACAGGGGCCTTTGTTACCAGCTCCCGAAACACCTTCGCCTACAGGATTAACTGAGCCTGTCTGTTGAAAAGATTTAATCGAATTATGTGCGGTAAAGGCTGAGGGGGACACTATTCCATTGACTCCCACGCCACCGCTACCGGTTATAATGCCGGCTGGATTGACATGACTGTCGGAGCCGTGTTTATGACCAGCCAATGCAAAGGAACTGAAAATAACAAAAAAAACTGCAAAAAACGATATAATCAGCACTAACTGATATACCCTGGAAAATTTTATAAGCCTTCTCACTTTTATCCTCCATTTAATTGCATAAATTTTGTTAAAACCTTATAGTATTTATAGTTATAATATCATATCCAGCTTACCCAAGTCAACATTGAACTATTTAAGTGCTTGCAAACAAAATGGTTATAGTCTAAATTTTCTGAGCTTTCAATATCACAAAAAGTTTCACAAATAATAGTTCTTGCGCACGGTAAGATAATGATATATAATTGTTCCGTACCTGTATCATATTTATTCAGGATTATTCTTGGTAAAGTGGTGTCAGACATTCAGAGAATCTTTATATATGTAAACAGGCGATTATCAATACTGATATCGCTGTTTTTGGTCGGTTCGATAGGGCTGTATCTGTGGTGGTTCTATGACGGACCTTTTAGATTATGGCTGAACTATTATGTATCTTCTATCTTTTACGAGGTCTTCTGGTGCCTGGTTATTTTCTTTTTCCGGCCTAACAAGACTTACACTACCAAAATTGCCATCGCAGTTTTTGCTGCAACCTGCCTGCTTGAATTCCTCCAGCTCTGCCAGGCTCCTTTCCTTGAAGCGTTCCGAAGAACCTTTTTGGGCAAAGCTCTCATCGGGACGGATTTTGTCTGGCAGCAGTTCCCGTATTATGTTATTGGAAGCTTTGCCGGCTGGCTTTGGCTTCGTCTTCTGGCCAAAAATAACACTTCCAGCGATTAGAACCTGATACCCATAAAGAACCCGAAGTCAAAAATATCGTTATCCCGTTTCTCTCCGCTTTCGCCAAATTCTGGTATCACGGTTTTAAGTACTAAAAAACCGGAAAAAAACAAGATTTTTCTTTACTTTCCTTTTGTCTCCGTCATAATTTAGGCCATTAGAAAGAAAACCATTTGCAGGACAAAATTATCAGGATGTGAATGCAGTATATCGTGAAAAAAGAGGCACGAACCGGTTTGGCCGCAAAACTTTTATATTTTTACAGGATTCCTGCTATATGCAATCTTGCGAATCTAAGAACCCATTTTTTTGAGTTTTTTACACTGCCTTGAGCGTAAAAATTATTTTTTCTATAAAAAATACACAGGAGCACAAGTCCGAAAAAAGGTACATAAGGAACAAGAATTAAAAAATAGCAGCGCAAATGTATAAAATTGCGATTTTTAGACAATTTACCACTTGACACGAGATTGTGTAATTTGATAAACTAATAGAGTTGTAAACTAACCAGGGAGCGGAAGATATGGATGTGGACTTACCAGCTTCATGGCGTAAAACGTTGAACACTACAGGTGTTCAGAAAAATTTAATTGTACGGTCGTTAATAACATCAGCGATTCGGCTGGTGTAAACTTTTACTGTATTGGAATAATTTTGTCTGGTCTATAAAGTTTTAAGGAGCGTATTATGTGCAAAATAGTAAAAGTTATGTTGATATTAGCAATTTTCTTTTGTGCAGGAACATTAGTCAGTATGGCAGAAGAAGCTGTTGATGTCAACAGTGTAAGTGCAGAACAAAAAGATATCAAAACGAAGATAGAAGAAAAAGCAAAAGCAGCAGAGCAAATGGAAGAAATGCGTGAAGCTGCCGCAAGAGAAAAACGTGAGCAAATCAAGCAAGCAAAGAGAGCTGCGGCGGAGAAGAGGAAAGGTAAGCAATTAGCTGAGATTGAGCAGCTGACATTGCCGGTGGACGATAATCCTCGCTTGAAAGTTAAGGAAATCAGAATCAGCGGCAATACTCTGGTACCAACAGAAGATTTGTTAAATAATATGCCACTGGTTTATAACTCTTCAAGTCTCCCTTTGAAGAAAGCCGAGAGCGAGGCCCTTTACGATTTAAGAATTATCGATGAAATATTCTCCCTGCCCGGTGAAACCAGAGATGTTTCAACGAGAACCATCCAGGGATTCGTCCAATACATCCTTTCGGCAT
>CAYNDE010000276.1:0-2652 GCA_964395535.1 uncultured Pirellulales bacterium | reverse complement strand
TATATGAACAGACTTTTTCATAATTATTTCATCGAGAGAACATCCTTACGTGAAATTCATAACAGAGATATTATATTTCAGCTTTCAAAACCGGAAATTTAAGGATTAACAATTTTTTCCAGACGGTCCATATATTCCTTAAAACCTTTTTGATTCACATAGTTCGGGTCGATTTTTAATACGAGTTTATTTTCCGCAAGAGCCTTTTTATACTCGCCTTGACGACCGAACAGGTATCCCAGATAAGCATGTGCTATCGCCGTTTTTTCTTCAGGAAAATACCCAATCGCCTTGTAGAGCGTATCTATCGCTTTATTTATATCACCGGAAAGATAATACGACTCAGCCAAAAAGGCGTAAATATCGGCAGATTTTGAAGATTCAATTGCCAGACTCGCTTTTAGATGCCTTATGGTATTTTTGTAGTCTTTTAATCCTCGATATATTTCTGCGATTTCGTAATGGGCATCTGCCGAATTTGGTTTAATATCCAGTAATTTTTTCAGTACAGTCAGAGCTTCGTTGTAATTGCCCTGTTGGCGGAGATTTACTCCCAGCTTGAGGTGAGCTGTCACAACATAAGGGCAAAGTTCTATGATTTTTTTGTATTGAAATTCGATGGCCTTCAGGGGCTGAGGAGCCATGCGTAATACCTGAGCAAGTCGCCAGCGCAGATGCCAGTCGTTCGGTTTCTGTTCCACTGCTTGTTTGTATTGATTTAGTATCTCCTCGAGTCTCTGGTGTTGTGAATACGCGCGCAGTTCTTCAATCTCCTGCTTTATTTTCCCCATAAACTCATTATGATAAAGCTGGTTCGTAAAAGGAGCGTCACAGGTCATATCTTCAATTAGTTTGAAAACTAAACATCGGTCAACAGGGGTATAAGTCAGACGCTCGGCGCACTGTTCTTCACTTAGCACGGCTCCGGGATGCTGCTTTGCCGTAGCAGGCAGAATATCGTCAATCCGCGCTAAAAGCGTCCTGGCGACGACGTAGTTTCCGGAAAAGTTGAGATGAACATGCTCGTAAAACAATTCTTCGCCGGGTGTATTGTGCGGACTGTTTTCTTCAAGGGCCGCAACACTGTCGACAAAGTAAA
Organism: uncultured Pirellulales bacterium; assembly: GCA_964395535.1. Lineage (GTDB taxonomy): Bacteria > Planctomycetota > Phycisphaerae > Sedimentisphaerales > Anaerobacaceae > CAYLMG01. Next base: position 1,553 of record CAYNDE010000276.1, on the reverse strand, counting down.
CGCCTTTTCCTGTTTTTCTTTCCGCCGTCGAACGCACGGTCTGGTTGATGCCGTCGTCGGCACGGAACCTCAGGGTGTCGTATTCACGGGCCTTGAAATACTGCTCTTTGGCGGTTTCGTATTGGCCTGTATTCCAGCAGCAGCGCCCTAAACGGAACTGAAGGTCTGCAAACGTCTGGTCTATTTCAGCGGCAGACAGGTAATTTTCTATAGCCTGTTGAAACTCACCGGCGTTTTCATTGTCGATGCCTTGCTGGTAAAACTCCTGCCATTTTTGCTTTTCGGCCTCGCTGAGTGTTTCTTTGTGAAGCGAGGCAAAGGGAGGGCAGTCTTTCAAATTGCACCCCACGTTTGAGATAATAACATCAGCCCCCGCCCGTCGTGCGGCCTTGCAGATATCATCTAAATTCTGCTCGAAATAGCTGTAGACCAGCTCTAAATCAGGTGAGTCATAATGAACCTGCTTTCCCAGAAACATCGCCATTCCGTCCCATCGCTTAGGGCCGGTGCCGTGCGGCGCCGCCAGACTTAAAATCCGGTCGGCCAGCTGTCCGATTCGTGTCAATTTTAAGGCTATATTGGCCCTGATGAAAGACAGGCCTGGTGGAGTGGAGGAAAGAACGGTTCCCGGGCCAAACGGACCTACTACTTCATTATTGCCGAGGTACACAATAAAAAGGTCCGGGTCATACCCTGCACAGTCTTTCGCGATTTCAAGAACAACATGCGAATTAATCGCGGTTATAGCCGTCGTAATCACCTCAAAGCGCGTCTGCGGATACCTCTGGTTGAGCATAACTTCGAGGATTCGTCCGAAATTGTACGCCGGTTCCGGGACCCCCTGGGCTGCCGAAGCGCCCAGAACAAAAATACGGTACGTCCCGGGTGGTTTTTCAGCATCAAAGACGAAACCATAAAATTCACGGGCGATATTATGCTGGAAGAACCTCCATCCGAATTTTGGATTATTGCAGCAAACGTCTTTTCCGTTAAGCTTTTGTTCAATTATCGCGTTTGTATCATAGCCAAAGCCTGCAAGCCGAAGGATTACTTCCAGTCCGCCTAAAAATATAAGTGGGACAACGACCATAGCAGTAATACGAAACGCCCACAGCTTTTTTCTGCTTAGTCCGGAAGCTGCATTATTTTTTTTGAGTTCGACATTCCTGTTTTTAGGCATAAATTATTCTCCGGCAGATTTTACTGGCTACGGCCGAACAAATTTTATCAAAATAGACTTGATTTTGCAAGTGCCTGGCGAAGAGACTGTACAGCTCTCAGGTTTCTGGTATGTTATCGAGTTAAATGAACCGATTCAGTTTGAAAAATGATTCGTCAGGTACGGCAAGGCTGGGGGTGCTCTCGACGGCGCACGGCGAGGTTGAAACGCCGGTATTTATGAATGTCGGCACGTCGGGTGCTGTAAAAGGGATATTGCCCGAACAGCTCCGCCAATGCGGCACTAAAATGGTTCTGGCAAATACTTATCATCTTATGCTTAGGCCCGGTGTCGAAGCCGTTGAAAAAATCGGCGGACTGCATCGCTTTATGGC
>CAYNDE010000275.1:0-2664 GCA_964395535.1 uncultured Pirellulales bacterium | reverse complement strand
TAATGCTGATTGGCTGTGAAAGCCAGCAGCAGCTTGCTTTCAAGTCGGTTGAAACCAAGAGCCATTCCGCTGTTACACCTGCTCAGCAAACTGTCGCATGGGCTGTTCAATGGTGGGGTCCCCGGCATAAAGCTGTTAATGAGCGGCTTGAAGAGGGGAATGTTGATTTGCTCTATATCGGTGATTCTATCACTCATGGCTGGGAAAACGTGGGCAAAGAGCTGTGGGATACCTATTATGCTCCGCGTAATGCTGTCAATATGGGTTTCGGCGGAGACCGGACACAGCATGTATTGTGGCGCTTGGACCATTCGAATCTGGATTCGATTTCGCCTAAACTTGCGGTGCTTATGATTGGTACGAATAATTCGAATGGCAATGATAACACAGCCGAGGAAATTGCCGACGGCATCATCGCCATCTGTCATCGTCTGCGTACAAGACTTCCGGAAACTAAAATACTACTACTGGCAATATTTCCGAGAGGCCCCAAACCGTCGGCTCAGCGACAGAAAAATGCCGAAGCCAGCTTACTGGTTTCTAAAATAGCTGACAATAAAACGATTTATTACCTTGATATTAACAAGGACTTTCTGACAGATGACGGCACACTGAACAAAGACATTATGCCTGATTACCTGCACCCTAACAAGGCCGGGTACAAAATCTGGGCACAGGCTATTGAGCCGAAAATAGCTGAATTGATGGGCGAGAATAAATAATCAGAGAATAAAACAACAGCGATAACATCGCCTGGACCTGATAAATCTTTGAACAAAAGGCGAATTGCCTTTAGTTGCAGCTGCTTCAAATAAAAAGCGAAACGGAACATATATAAATGGCTGGCTTGTCTCGAACCTTAACGACACGAGTGTCGAATCTGATTTGTATTATAACAGTGACAATGCTGTTTTTTGCTTTCGGATGTTTGTCACCCGAAGCAACGACGCCCAAAAATGCCGACAAATCATCTACTGAGTACGAGCTTATCTGGTCGGACGAGTTCAACAAAGACGGCAAGCCTGACCCGAACAATTGGACCTATGAGCGAGGCTTCGTCCGCAATGAAGAGCTGCAGTGGTATCAGCCGGACAACGCCCGATGCGAAAATGGCCTGCTTATCATTGAAGGCCGGCGGGAACGCAAAGAAAATCCTTACTACGACTCTAACAGCTACAGCTGGGAGAGAAACAGACAATTCGCTGAGTACACATCTGCGAGCCTGATGACAAGGCGTTTACATTGCTGGATGTACGGCCGTTTCGAGATGCGAGGCCGAATCGACACCCGGGAGGGCCTCTGGCCTGCTTTCTGGACTTTGGGAATCGAAGGCCGATGGCCAAATTGCGGAGAGATTGACATTATGGAATACTACGGCGGAATGCTTTTGGCTAATGCTGCCTGGGCCTCAGAAAGACGGTGGGAGCCAGTGTGGGACGATACAAGAAAACCCATCACCGATTTCAACGACCCTAACTGGTCCGCGAATTTCCATATATGGCGGATGGACTGGGATGCCAACAGCATCGAATTATATGTTGACGATACACTTCTCAATACTGTTGACCTCACCAAAACTTTTAACAGGGAGAGCGAGGTAAAAAATCCATTTCGTCAGCCGCACTACATAATCCTGAATCTTGCCATCGGAGGCACAAACGGAGGCGATCCCTCCGCAACGAGCTTCCCGGCAAAATTCGAAATAGACTATGTGCGTATCTACAAAAAGAAAACTCACAATAATACTGCTAAATGAGGAACGTTACAGGAAATGCAGCGATATGACCTGTTAATCTACGTCTAATTTCTCCTCTTTATTTTTATGTTCCTCTGTTGCTTCATTTCTATTTTCAACTCTTCTCTTTTCAAAAAACCGTTGCAGCAGTTTACTGCACTCGTCGGCAAGAACACCGCTGGTTACTTCAATTTTATGGTTTAGTCGGCCGTCTGTTACGATATTATAAAGACTTTTTACTGCTCCTGTTTTCGCATCGTCACAGCCGTAAACCAATCGCTTGATTCTGGCAAGCACAAGTGCACCTGCGCACATCGGGCAGGGTTCCAGCGTAACATACATCGTACAGCCGTCAAGCCGCCAGCTCTCAAGAGCCGCTGCCGCCTGTGTAAGTGCGATTATCTCCGCGTGAGCGGTAGGGTCCTGAAGCTGCTCTCTCTGGTTATATGCCTTTGCAATTATGGTATTATTATGAACAATCACCGCACCAATCGGTACATCACTGTTCTCTTGTGCAATCCCCGCCTGCTCAATCGCAATCTTCATAAATCGTGCATCTGCTTTACTATCTGCCATTATTTTCTTGATTAAATTTGTGAAATTGGCTTTATCAGATTCTGCTCATCAATTTTGATTTTTACCATTTAATTTTTAAAATAATAAAAAATACCCCCAAGGGGAGTCGAACCCCTGTCTCCAGGATGAGAACCTGATATCCTAGGCCGCTAGACGATGGGGGCGGCAAAATTAAATCCGAAATTCGAATATCGAAATCCGAAACAAATCCTAATTACCAAATTTCAAAACAGATGAAATTTATTGTTTTGAACATTGGTGTTTTAAATTCGTTTCGTATTTCGAACTTCGTACTGCGAATAGCGGCGGTCGGGCTCGAACCGACGACCTTGGGCTTATGAATCCCACGCTCT
>CAYNDE010000274.1:0-2713 GCA_964395535.1 uncultured Pirellulales bacterium | reverse complement strand
AGAGAAAGGACGCCAACCCTATGAATATCATGGCAATTATTCCGGCCCGGGGCGGCTCTAAAAGTATCCCGCGCAAGAATTTGGCTATCCTGGACGGCGTGACACTGTTGCAGCGCACTGTCAGCGACGCGCGGCTATCCCATTCTATCTGGTCCGTAATCGTTTCGACGGACGATGACGAAATCGCCGAGAAGGCGGGCTTATATGGCGCCGGCGTAGTGCGCCGCCCTCCAGAGCTTTCGACCGACTTCTCGCCGTCCGAAGAGGCGCTTGCGCATGTCTTGAACAATATCGAGGAACATCCGGATATCGTGGTCATGCTGCAATGTACCTCGCCATTTCGGGCGCCCGACGATATTGACAATGCCATTCGGATGGTTGTCAGGGGCGGCTATGATTCGGTGCTATCCTGCGTGCCGCAAAATCAATTTGTCTGGAATGATCACGGCAGAGGCGCCTGGTCTGTGAATTATGATCCCGTGGCCGGCCAACGGCCCATGCGGCAAAGCGTCAAGTCCTATGTGGAGAATGGCAGTATCTATGTCTTCAGGCGATGGGTACTGGAACATTATGGCTCCCGCCTGGGCGGCAAGATCGGCGTGTATGAAATGCCATCCAAATGGTCGGCCATTGAGATAGACGAGCCAGACGATTTGGAGCTGGCCCAGTGGGTCATTGAGACCGGGCGAGAGCCATGACAACGGGGGCGGCCCGCTTTAATGACATCAAGCGCCATATCCGAGGCCGTATCTTGATGTCCCGTCGTGACGCCGAGCTATTATATTCCGCGGTCGTTGCCTCCGGGCATAGAGATTATCTAGAGATAGGCACGGCCTGGGGCGGTAGTGCCATTTTGGCGGCGCTAGCAAAACAAGACTATAAAATGTCGGGCCTGGTGTATTGCATTGATCCATTCGATGGATTCCGCGACGGCGTGAAGATCGATGACGAACTCTATCCCAAGGATCCCAGTCGAACGCCAATTATCAAGAGCACGGTGCGGGCAAACGCACAAATCTTTGGCGTCGTGGAATATCTGAGGATCATTCAGGCCAAATCCATTCCCACGCCATTGCCCTTTCCGCTTGAGCTCGGATGTCTGTTTATTGACGGCAATCACTCTAAGGAATCCGTCATGGCAGATTACGATGCCTATGGCCCAATGGTCATGCCTGGTGGATATATCATGCTACACGACATTGACTATACTGGGCCGAAAATCTTGTTGGCGACGATTCGGGGGCGGCAGCCAGAGAGCATTCGATATGTCACCAAATCCATGGCGGTAATTCAAAAATGGTTGCTCTAGCCTCGGTCGTTTCCCGCTCTTATTTGCCCGGACTCCAGGCATTGGCACGATCGATCCAGCGCAATGGGCATCTAGACGATGATATGACATGGGTGTTTCTGACATATGGCAAGGATCTCGATGTGGCCAATATCGTCCGGCCATATGGCTTCCGGCCCGAGATCGTGCCCATTGAAACCCTCAAGAGCATTCCGCCGCCAGGTCATATGTACCAGCTTCGGTTCTTTACTAGCTGGTACAAACTATATCTGTTGGGGCTGGACGATTACGATTTATTGGCCTCCATTGATCTCGATATGGTATGCCTGGGGGATATGCGCGATATCTATCAGTTTGAACATCTGAGTGCCCCGCCCGACATGGGGAAACAGGGCGATAGAGCAAAGATGATTGGCGACTTTGCTGCCATCACCACTGCCTTTGCCATATTCAAGCCCGATGTGGCCTGGCTGTGGGAACTCGAAGATCGGGCGATATCGAGGCTTCCCGAAGAGGGCTTTTGGCGATTGGCCGAAATGTCCGTGCTGAACGATTGGCTGGCGGATGGGCACCAAGACATTGTGCATTATCTACCAGAGTCATGGGCAACGCATGAGAGGCGGGCCCGGAGCGTTTCGGGCATCAAGCTGCTGCACATGCCTGGGGCCACTAAGTGGTGGGAGGATGGGAATAAGGCCAGGGCCATTCGGGCCCTTGTGGGACGGGAAGACGAGGCCGGCCAATGGGGCTGATTGATTCTCCGCTCAAGCGCACGGCCGATACGGTATATCTCCTGGGCTCATCCCGGGTAAGCCGCGCTCTTGTTGATTGGACCGAGATCATGCGGGGCGAGGCTGAAGTATGGTGCCTGAACGAGCAATATCGCTTCCGCCCCAAGTTTGTAGATATGGATATTGTGGCGGAGCGCGGGCGTTGGTTCCAGATGCATCCAATGTTCGACTGGGGCCGCTTCAATAATATCAATGACCCCAATCATAAATATTGGTTGCTGAACGTTTCGGGCGAGTGCAGGCACTGTCATGGCGCCGGCTGCAAGGAATGTGACAGGGGCATATATACCCCCGTGGATCGGCCATTATCCATGCCGATCTATATGCTGGAGGAAGTCATCGAGGTGCCCGGGTCCGTGCGCTATCCGGCCATGGAGATATGGGATCAATATGGCCCCAATCTTCGGAATGCCCGATGGCATCAAAGCTCTTTCAGCTATATGATGGCCATGGCGATCCATCTGGGCTTCGGGACTATCAAGATCCGCGGCTGGGAAATGCGATCAGACACCGAATGGGGCGAACAGAAGCCCAATGCCATGATGTGGGCAGGTATTGCTATAGGCAAGGGCATCATCATTGATCAGCCGGAGGGCAATACGCTATTTGGTAATGAGCCTCTCTATGGCTATGA
>CAYNDE010000273.1:0-2714 GCA_964395535.1 uncultured Pirellulales bacterium | reverse complement strand
CTTGAAACCTATAACCCAATCGGTTTCCAATATACCTTTGACAGGATAAGGGCAAAAGAGGCAATCGAACTTGAGCTGCAGCTTAACTTCTATGACAGCCGTCCGGAATTCGAGTCGCTGATGGAAGCGATTTACAACAAGGCAACAAGTGAGTTAAGCGAAGAAAGATTGCACGAGCTGACGGAAGAACTAATCAAAGAATGCGGAGCTTATCCCGACAAAAGTATTATCACTGCATACCAATCGGGCCCGGTCTTAGGCAAGCTGCCGGATTATATAGTCGCCTGTGCGATAGAAAAAATAATCAGGTAATTACTGCCAAGCCCGTCCTACAAAACTAATTTAAAGGATTTGTATTATGTATGGTAATCGGCGTTTATTGTAACATATTCCTTACTGAGGTCGCAGCCGTAATAAAAGTCACTTGCCTTTCCCGCACCCAGCTCTATTGTAATTGTGTGCTCTTTTTGTAAAATAATCTTTTTGACCTTTTTATGGTCAAACTTCGAAGGCCTGCCATTTTTGAATACCGTGACATTACCGATTTTGCAGGTTAGTTTGCGTTCATTAAGTTCGACTCCGCACGAGCCGACCGCGCAGATAATCCTGCCCCAGTTCGCGTCGGAGCCGTGAACCGCACATTTAACCAGATTATAATCAGCAACAGCCTTCGCAGCTCTCGCAGCATCCGCCTTACTCGCTGCAGATTTAACAACTACCTTAAAACTCTTTGTCGCGCCCTCTGCATCAAGTGCCATCTGCCTGGCCAAATCCTGACAAAGCAACATAAGCTCTCTGCTGAATTTCTTATAAGCAGGACCCTGTTTGACTATAGGCCGATTACCAGCGGCGCCGCTTGCAAGAATTATCACCGTATCGTTTGTGCTCTGCCAGCCGTCAACAGTCAGCCTGTTCAAAGAATTCCCAATTGCTTCTTTTAGTGACCTTACAAGCATAGCTTTGCTTATGGCTGCATCAGTTGTAATAAAACAAAGAGTGGTTGCCATATCAGGACCTATCATCCCTGCACCTTTCGCCGTGCCTGCTATAGTGACATTTTTGCCGGAAATCCGGAATCTGCGCACAGCCTTTTTGACCTTCGTATCCGTTGTCATTATTGCCTTTGCAAAATCAAGGCCTGCCGATGCTGAAGCAGAAAGTCCTTCTGCCGCCTTTGAAATACCTGCGGTAACCTTTTTCATCGGCAGCTGCTCACCGATTATCCCCGTCGATGCGACAAGTACTTCGTTCGGCTCTGCTTTTAACAGCTTTGCAGTCTGCCTGCACATTTTTATCGCATTCTGCAATCCCTGCTCGCCGGTACAGGCATTTGCACCGCCGCTGTTAGCAACTACAGCGAAGATTTTTTTGCTTTTAATATGATTCTTACTGACCTGAACGGCGGCTGATATAATTTTATTCGTTGTAAACATCGCCGCCGCATTTGCTCCTGACGGGCATACTAACAAGGCGAGGTCCAGCCTGCCGGATTTTTTCAATCCGCAGCTCACGCCCGCCGCAAGAAAACCCTTCGCCGACGTTATCATATTATTATCCACTTATCCTCTTTCAATTCATAGCCCTTGTTCAAAGCCGGCACCGCCCTCTCGCCGAGTCTTTTTATCATTTTATAATACTCTAATCGCGCACTCTTTTCCACCGCTACATAATTTTTTTCCACTATCGTATAGCCCAGTAAATGGTAGTATTGCCACGATATATCCGTTGCACGAAGAATCACTTCATCATAACCCTCCTGCAGCGCTCTTCTTTCCAGCTCCTTCATAATCAGCTTGCCGATTCCCTGCTTCTGGCAGTCCGGGTTAACATAAACTCGCAGAATCACTCCTTCAATCAAACTGCCTGTGGCGACAATTTCACCGTCCATCTCAACAATCGCCGTATATCCTTTTTCGGCAACAGCCAAAATATTCTCCTGGCTGTGGAATCTTTTCAGATACGTGACAACATAATCAAAGAGCCGGCCTTTATAGCACTTATCGATTGTTCTGCATATCAGTTTTTGTATTTTCGGTAAATCAGTAACAACCAGTTTTCTTATCTTTAATTGTTTTTCTGTCTTCATTTTCTTTCTCTTTTGCTACACCAATTAAAAAAGGCCTTTAATGCATAGACTTACTTTCCGGTCACTTCGCTATCCGGGTCATTTCTATTTTCTCTTCCATTTTATCACCGTTGGGCAGAGTATATTTGTGAATACCGGTAAACTTATTGTCGCTGATTTTTTCTATGATGCCTACACTCCTAACCCCTTGGCCGGTCCCGGACCATTCCCATTCCATAATTTCTTTGTTTCCTTCCAACCGGCCCGTTCCCTTGGCTATACAACGCTGGCTATCAAAAAAATACCCAATCCTTTCGCCGGTCTTCGGATCAATCGTTTGAATTTGCAGCGACTTGTAAGGCATACTCACAAATCTTTCCAAATCTTCATCAGAAGCGTTTGTCGTCTCTTTAAACGCCTCCTTAACCTGTTTCTTTTGCTCATCAGTCATCTCGCCGACACTTCCTCTCATAATTAAAAACTGCCCATTCAAACCGAACTCTACTTTGAAACCGCTTGTCCCTTCCTCATCCACATCGATTTCAACCGTGTTTCCCGACTCGTCGGCAAGCCAGTCTGATTCGCCCGAAACGACTTTCCACTCACCAACAAGCCACCTGTTCCATTCGTCATCAAGAGGTTTCGGCTG
>CAYNDE010000272.1:0-2715 GCA_964395535.1 uncultured Pirellulales bacterium | reverse complement strand
CCTGTACGGCCGAAGATCAAATTCGCCGCATATGCTCATCAAACCCGACCAGGTCTCCGTTTTGCATTCGATTGAGCTTTTATTCAGGTCCACGTATAAAAATGTAGTCCCGTAGGTATCTTTCCGATACGCCCTGACGTCTTTTCTATCTTCTTTTCTCACCCTCCTGTAACCGTGCAGACCGATATTACTCCTAATCGTCTTAAACAGGCTGATATCTATCGGGATTGCATCTCTCCTGGTTTTTCTATTCAGCAGTAATGCCTGCCACAGCAGCCTGTACGGAAGTTTTTTCTTCATAAAAGCCATATCAGCTTACTCCAGCTTGACGCACTCCGCTTTACAGGTGCTCAGTCCCTGAAGCCGTAATCAAAATCCTTTTAACAAATATTTTCCGTTCTCTGCCGCTTTCATTATACATATTTTTCGACAAAAAGGCAATTTTATCTTTGCTCTTTATCATCTCTAAGCGGCCAAATTCAGTCTGTCTTTGTTTTATAATTTCCTTGAAATTCTTAAAAAAACCGTTATAATACAGAAACTAATCGATAGCCGTATAATTTTGGAGTTGAGGACATCTTGGGAGCAAAAGCTGGAAATCAAATCATTCTTTCACCCCGTACTGTCCGTTTACAAACCGTAATTTTAACTTAAATACGGAGGATATATTGAAATGAAAAACCCAAAATCTGTCACTCTATTAACGCTTTTAATTTTCAGCCTTATTGCGTTTTGCAGCCCCGCAGCTTTTTGCTATATCACACCCGGCGTGGATTATTACAAAACCGTCGAACCGACGGAGATTATCTTCGGCTCAGAATCCCTTGAACAGATACCCGCCGACTTTTTCGGCCCGGGCTCAGACCCATTTGACGGTATCATTTGTCTCAAAGGCAAACCTATCGACCCCTGCCACTCGGACACCGACACCATTATAGAAAGATTGACACCGCCCGATGCCTGTGGAATCGTTGAACTCGAAATCGTCAGCTTAGACCTTGTCAGTACAGCACCCATCACAGTCACATACTACGGCGGCAGCTTTCCAGCCGATTCTTTTTTTGACGTTTACGTCACCTTAAATCCCATTTTCGACTCAAACGGCATAATGAAAGGCACAAAGACTCATGCTAATGGCGGAACTTATGACAGCGTTTTTAATGTCCAACCTCGTTTCGAGTTCAGAGAAGTTGACGGCGTCGGCCCACCCCTCGTCTGGGAACCTTATGACCCCATAAACATCAAATCAAGCTATTATGGCAATTGGCAGGACACACCGTTGCCGCACTCGGTGCCGCCCGGCAATGATTTCTACCCCATTACAGAAGAGCCTCATATTATGGACATCGGCTTCGACAGCGGCCGCTTATCATTAATGCCGGCAACCGACGGCAATGACTATGATTATAAAACATACGACCTGCTGCCGTATGGCGTGAGGGTAAAATGGGCACAGCCGCCTTTCAAATTCGACCCGTGCGAGCCTGTATATCTCGGCTGGAACGAATACGGAAACTTCGTCGCCGACGATTTCAGGTGCGATTCCAACAAGCCCATAACTATGATTCGATGGTGGGGCTCGTTCGAAAACTGGCACGATGAGATGGTCCCGCCGCCTGAAGAGCTGCCCAATGAATTTCGCCTCACAATCTGGACAAATATGCCTCCCGACTACGCCGACCCTGAAAGCTTCAGCCGACCCCACCAAATCATTCACGAAATCTACTGCGACGAATACGACGTCGAATTTTACGGCTGGGAGGAAAATCCCGAAACAGGCGAACAGACGGCAAAATTTATGCTCACACAATTCCTCGACCCCTGCGACTACTGGTATCAGCCGGGCGACTGGGACATCTACTGGCTCGGCATCGAACCAAATTACGGTCAAACCATCGTATGCGCCGACTGCAACGCAGACTCCGACGGAGATGGCGACGTCGATACTGATGACCAGGTAAACTTTATGGCTTGTTTTGGCCAGCCGCCCGTGGGAGAATGCCAATGGGCAGACCTCAACTGCGACGGTCTGATTAATATGCCTGACCTGCCGATTTTTTCGTGTCAGATGAGTGAAGGCTGGCCGGACCCGAACTGCTGTGACCCATTCATCGAACCAATCGAACCGAACTTCCCGTTCGGCGTTGAAACCCGGCCGCACTACTTCGCAGACGACGCCGTTCGTATATACTCCGAGATGCCTCTGGATCAGCCGACCTTCATGCCGATAAAAGATACAAATGGATTCAGCTGGGACCTCTCATTCAAACTCGGAACAGGCGAGAAAAAAGAGATTGTCCAACATCTGAAATGGTCTCAGCCGCCTCTCGAAACCGTACCAATGTATGAGACTGCGAATCTTTACGGCTTCGATCTCTGGTCTGTCGCACCTGCTGACCCCTGCAATGACCCCATCAATCCGGGCCCGATGATGTGGCTGACGCAGGCAGACGATTTCAGATGTATCGGAAATATGCCGGTGACAAGCATCCACTGGTGGGGCTCATTTTATAACTGGCCTGCAGAATACTATTACAAGTACAATATGCTGCCGCCGCAGCCGAGTTCATTCTGGATAGGATTCTGGTCAAATACTCTGGGAGGCACCGCTCCTTTCGAATGGTCAAGACCAAACGAGCTGCTCTGGCAAAAAAACTTCCCCGCAAACAGAATCGAAACACAATGGTTCGGCGATGATATCAGCTTTTACGCCGG
>CAYNDE010000271.1:0-2723 GCA_964395535.1 uncultured Pirellulales bacterium | reverse complement strand
CCGTCAAAAGCGGCGGAGACGTCACCTTTCAGAAGCCCTCTTATTTCAGGCAGACGGTTTAATAAATGCAGAGCTGCGTCCTCGGCCAATCTTCTGCAGTCGCCGGTGTCACAGTTCTGCATTTTGCATCGATATTTAAGTGCCCGTTCAATCTGCCCGGCGAGCTCGGTATAGATATGATAGAGAATATCAATGACGATGAAATTTATGTTAGAGCTGGTAACCGTTCTTTTTCCGGTATAGCCGGGAAAGAGCACCTCGGTAAGCAAATCGAGTATTTCGAGGATTTTTTCCCTGACGGGCAAATTAGAGATGTCGATAAAATTCGTTCCGGAGTCATCGATATAGGTTTTTGCGATTTCATTAACGACATCTGTGATTTTTTTGTCCGGCGATTTTTCGTTCGACATTTTCATATCCTTTTAATTAAAAGAATCTTGCAAACAGACTTTTGTTTTTCAGAGCTGCTCGAACATTTTAGTTGAAATATACCTTTCACCGGTATCGGGCAGAATAACGACAATTGTTTTCGCCTCGTTTTGGGGCCTGAAAGAAAGCTGTACAGCAGCCCACATAGCAGCACCGGAGCTGATACCGACTAAAATACCTTCCTTCGCTGCGAGCTGTCTTGCAGTCTGAATTGCATCTTCGTTCGATACCTGTATAATCTCATCGATTATATTAACGTTCAAGACTTCCGGGACAAATCCTGCGCCGATACCCTGAATATCGTGCGGGCCCGGCTTGCCGCCCGAAAGCACGGGTGAGGCCTTTGGTTCGACAGCAACCACTTTCAGGTCCTTATTTCTTTTCTTCAAGTACTCGCCACAGCCAGTAATTGTACCTCCGGTACCGACACCGGCAACAAATATATCGACATTGCCGTCGGCATCGTTCCATATCTCCGGAGCAGTTGTTTCTGCGTGTATTTGAGGATTTGCAGGATTTTTGAACTGCTGGGGCATAAATGCCAATTCATTTTCGCTGATAAGCTGATTTGCCTTTTCTATAGCACCGGGCATACCTTTCTCGGCGGGCGTGAGTATAATCTCTGCACCAAATAATGTCAGCAGCTTTTTTCTTTCAATACTCATTGACTCAGGCATAGTCAGTATTAATTTATATCCCTTTGCCGCACAGACGCAGGCAAGTCCGATACCTGTATTTCCGCTTGTCGGCTCGATGATAATCGTGTCTTTCTTAATCAGTCCTTTCTGCTCTGCGGCTTCGAGCATCGATAATGCTATTCTGTCCTTGATGGAGCCGCAGGGATTATAAGATTCGAGCTTTGCGAGAACAGTTGCCTTTTGGCAAGCGAGCTTGTTTATTCTAACCAGAGGGGTATATCCTATAGCAGCAGTTATATTTTCAAAAATAGCGCTCATAAAATTACCTCCGAAGCCTAAATCTGGTAATCAGGTGTATTTCGATTTTCAGCCTTATCAACCAAATCCTGCAATGTTATTGACTGTAAGATATTTTCCACGGCATCAGTTATCTTCACCCATACCTGTTTTACAATACAATCTTCGGTCCGTTTACAATAGTCGTTATCCTCAACACATTCGACAGGATTCAATTGTCCCTCAAGGCACCTTACACACTCGCTAAGTTTAATGTCAGAAGGCTTTTTCGCAAGTATATAACCTCCCTTGGAGCCCCTAATACTTCTGACAAAACCACCCGTTTTAAGTATAGCGATTAACTGTTCCAGGTATTTAACAGAAATATCCTGCTTTTCAGCGATTTTTTTAAGCTGGACAGGCCCCTTTCCATAATAAAGGGCAAGCTCAAAAATAGCTCTAACACCATATCTTGTTCTTGTTGACAGTTTCATAAAAGTCCAAAAATGTTCTGTTTTCCTACTATATTAGTAGTATATTTAATTTTGTCAATTTTTGTTTTGTAAAAAGCGAAAAATTTGTGAAAAAAAAGGGAAATTTGCAAAATCTGCCGTTTTTTTACCCTGTCAGGCTGTGTTTAATTAAAAGCCGAGCAGTTATAAACGACGTTAAAAGTCAAAATACTTGACAAGAATCCGGTAGTATCTTAAAATATCAAAGCAGCATCAGAAAGTTTTCTTTTAAGGGGATGTTAAGGATGGCAAAATCTTCCAAAAAGAAAATCGCGTTTATATCCTCCTACCCGCCAAGAAAATGCGGGATTGCAACTTTTACATCCGACCTTATCGAAAGCATCCGTTCTTCAACGAAGGGGGGCTTCGAGGCCCTGGTCGTGGCAATGGGGACAGAAAAACTTAAATATCAGGACCCAGTCAAGTTTGAGATACGTCAGGATGTTAAAAATGATTACCTTTGTGCAGCGGATTATATTAACTTCAGCCATGTGGACCTTGTCAGCGTACAGCACGAATACGGTCTTTTCGGCGGTGAGGCAGGCTCGTACCTGAACCTTCTTCTGAAGCGATTAAACGCCCCTGTAATAACAACACTTCATACACTTCTCGATAAGCCTGCGCCAGAGTACTACGAGTCACTGGTGGACGTATGCAATGCCTCATATAAAGTAATAACGATGAACAAACGCGGCGTTGAAATGCTTGGTGACATATACGGGATAGATAAAAAGAAGATTGAGCTGATTGCTCACGGGATACCCGATTTACCTTTTGTGGACAACAATTACTACAAGCACAAATTTGGTATTGAAAACAGAAAAACAATTCTGACATTCGGTCTTCTGAGTAAAAATAAAGGTATAGA
>CAYNDE010000270.1:0-2729 GCA_964395535.1 uncultured Pirellulales bacterium | reverse complement strand
CAAAGCCGGATTGCATAAAAAGGTTTCATCCATTTTTGATGGAGTGCCGTTGCAGGCTCAAGCCCGCGATAATAGCGAGGCCGATGAGCAGGAATCGATTGTGAATCAAAGTCAGGAACAAAACACGCTTGTTCAAAAGCAGCAGACAAAAGTTCAAGAGCCTGTTAAGAGACTCTATAAAGATACTGCAGAGAAACAGAGTAGAACATTTGACGAATTCGATAACAGCCTCAAGGCTCGCTGCTTACGCTTGTATCGGTCTCTCAAGAAAAGGTTATTACCTTCAGAACCGGGCGTCAATCACACCAGGCAAATAACTGCACTTCTATTGATTCCGATTCTTTTCATTGTTCTGGTTTTTGTCCTGGTAAGGGTTTTAGGTCCCGGTTCAGCGGCAAATAGACGAGGGACGAAAGTAGCGGCGGCATCGTTGGCTTCAGCAGACAGCTCAAGCACGATAAACTGGCAGTTACCCAAGCCTTATTCGGCTCAGCTTCGCGACCCTATGAAAAGAGGAGCATCAACATCTCAACAGCCTGGCGGTTCAAGTAACGCGGGCCCTAATGCCTGGCTTTTAGATGGAGGACAGGTAATTCTCAGGGGTATTGTGTATGGCGAAGATAAAGCCAATGCCATTGTTGGAATGCAGATAGTCCGGGAAGGGGACAAAATGGGAGATATAACCGTCGTGAAAATCAATAAAAACAGCGTCGAATTTGAAGGAAAAGGCCAGCATAAAATTCTGAAAGTCGGTCAGTCCTGGTTTTTATCGGACTGAGAAAATAATTATATATTAGGATTTGGACGAGAAACGATTAACCAAAAATTTGGGAAAGGGAAGATTATGATAAAGCTTACGAAACTGCGAATATGGGCCCTTGTCTTTATTATTTCGTTTTGCTGGGTATCTTACGCAACCGGTGCTGCAGGCGGTGACATCCAGCCTCAAGATACTCGGGAAATCTTGACGGAAATTGAATTAAAGCTGCAGTCGAGGGTAAGTGTTGATTTCCTGGATACGCCAATAGAAGATGTAATAAAAACCCTCGCTGAACAGGCAAATATCGATGTTATAAAGAGCCCGGAAGTAGTCGGCAATGTTACCGCAAAGCTTACTGATGTGCCGCTAAAAGAGGCTCTCGATAATATTCTTGCTGCTCATAATTTTGGTTATGTCGCCACTGAGAATATGATACGAATAACTACTGCTGAGCAGATTGCTGCCAGACCGGTAAAATACGTCAGCAAAATCTATCGGATTACATATGCGGATGTCATTGAGGTCGAAAAAGCCCTGAAAAAGTTTATCTCTGACAACGGTTCTTTGTCCTCGAATCCCGGAACAAGCAACGTTATTGTTACTGACACCGAGAGCAAGATTAAAGCCATCGATACTTTCATTCAGGAAATCGACAGAAAAACTTCTCAGATTCTCGTAGAGGCCAGAATCTACGACATTACCTGTAAAGACCGTCTTGACCTCGGTGTTGAATGGCAGGTAGGCAGGGATACCGTGTACGGCGTAGGGTCAAGTGGTACCGATAATACCGGACTGATGACGGGCATAGGTACAAATCCAACATCCGGTCCCACCGAGCCTTTCTTATCGGGAATTTTTGACGGCACAATCGCTGAAACTCAGGATACGACGGCAGCGATAAGGTTCGGCTGGTTGAATTCTTCGCTTGATATAGATATGCTCATAAAGGCCCAGAAGGAAAATGTCAATGCGAAGCTGCTCGCAAATCCGAGAGTCCTTGTCCTTGATAATGAGGAGGCACAGATAAAAATAATCACCGAAATTCCGTATCAAAAGCTCAACCAGGGAGGCGGGACTACTGTTGCTTTTGGAACAACTGAATTTAGAGAGGTAGGAGTTACACTTAGCGTAATACCGCATCTTACGCGTGATGGAATGGTCAGATTACAGTTGAAACCGGAATTTAGCGTACAGACTGGTAGTGTAAACGTCGGTAGCTCGAATGAAAATTATCCTCAGCCTGTTATTGACACGCGTGAAGCTACTACAACACTGCTCATACGGGACGGCCAAACCGTTGTCCTGGGCGGCCTGAGAAAGAAAGAGGTCAACCACCAGCTTGACAAAGTACCGCTGCTTGGAGATTTGCCGCTGCTCGGCAACCTGTTTAAATTCGAAGCAGAGGACACAGTTGTAAGTGAGCTCGTCGTCTTTATTACTCCCAGAATTATCGACGAGCCTGCATTGAACGAAACTGAGCAGAAGCAGTACGAGGTAACAGTATTTGACGGTCCCGTACCGATCGAAACGAAGGCCGAAAAAGCCGGGTGTGGGAAGTAATGATGATTGGTTATCGGCGGAGGAAAATAAATCGGCCCGGACTCTTTCAACGTGTTCGGGCCGTAACTTTGTTCTAAAAGCCTTTCGCTGACCAAATTTATATAAAGAAAAATTACTTGAAATGATTTTGTTTTGACGAATATCGACTTTTCAAGTACTTTGAAAGATAAATTTTCAAGTGGTTTATGAATGTAAAGGATTGAAGATTGGTTCAAAATGTTTTTGGAGGTCAACTCATTATGAACTGTCCAGCTTGTAAGAACCTGCTGCAGCAGGTAAAAGCCGGCGATGTCACTGTCGATGTCTGCAAGGGCGGTTGCGGCGGTATCTGGTTTGATAATTTTGAAATCAAAAAATTCGACGAGCCCCACGAATCCGAAGGCCAGCTCCTACTGGACATCGAGCGCGA
>CAYNDE010000269.1:0-2739 GCA_964395535.1 uncultured Pirellulales bacterium | reverse complement strand
TCAGCCAGCGTCTCAAGTATGGTTGTCATCTCTCTTATAGGTATCTGGTCTCGCAAAAGATTCCTGAGTACCCTGTGCAGCACTCCAATGGGGACTAATTCTCCGACAACATCTCCGACAAGTGACGGCTGTTTACCGCGCAGCCGTTCGAGCAAAAGCTGAACATCCTCTCGCGTCAGCAGCTCATCGGCATATCTTTTTAATGTTTCGGATAAATGAGTAATAAAAACCGACTCCGGGTCGATAACAGTATATCCGTTTAATTCTGCTGTCTCCTTGTCATCCCGCTTTATCCATAATGCCGGCAGACCGTAAACAGGCTCTTTTGTCTCGATGCCCTTAATCTTATTCTGAACCGACCCCGAATCCATAGCAAGAAACATATCAGGCTCAAGATGTCCGCGTGCCACAGGCAAATCAGCAAGTTTAATCTCATAAGCGCCGGCCTCGAGAGTAATATTATCACGCACGCGAACCAGAGGAATAATAATACCGTACTGCTGGGCGAAGCGCCTGCGCAAAGCACCGATACGTTCGAAAATCGTGCTGTTCTTGCGAGGGTCAACCATCGATATCAATTTCACCCCCACGTTAACCGAAATCCGGTCGATATCTAACAGATTTTCAATAGGCTCTTTTTCGGCTTTGGCCTCGGGACCGAGCTCTCTGCCTTTTTTCTCAGTCCCCTGCCCTGACTGGCTAACGACTCTTCCGGCAATAAACGCTCCCGCACCCAAGAGCAAAAACGGCAGCGGCGGCAGACCCGGAATAAATGCAAGCGAGGCAACTATTAACGAAGTCATCACCAAAGGCTTCGAAGTCCTCAGGAATTGTTTTGAAAGGTCCTGACCTATATCATACTGTGAGGAAATCTTGGTAACCAGAAAACCGGAACTGATTGAAATAATCAACGAAGGTATCTGGCTTACAAGACCGTCCCCGATGGAAAGAATCGAATATGTTTTAATTGCATTGCCGATTGTCATCCCGTGCGAATAGCCCATAGCTATTCCGCCGACTATATTGATTACGGTTATTACCAAACCCGCCTTGGCATCGCCCCGAATGAATTTGCTGGCACCATCCATAGCACCGTAAAATTCGCTTTCCTTGACGATTTTGCTTCTGCGCTCGTTCGCCTCGGTCTCGGTTATCGTGCCCGCATTGAGGTCCGCATCGATAGCCATTTGTTTGCCCGGCATAGCGTCCAGAGTAAACCTCGCAGCGACCTCACTTATACGCTCGGCACCCTTTGTGATGACTATGAACTGCACAACTACGAGAATAAGAAATATTACAAGGCCGACCACGACACTATTGCCCGCAACAAGAGAGCCGAAAGTCTGGATAATCTTGCCCGCGTTTGCATTCAATAGAATCAGTCTCGTCGATGCAACATTAAGCGAAAGCCTAAACAAAGTCACGAAAAGCAGCAGTGACGGAAACGAGGACAGCTCGAGTGCCTCCTTCGATGAAAGTGTCACAATCAAAACTGTCAAGGACAAAGAAATACTGCAGGCGAGAAGCATATCGAGTATCGGCGTGGGAAGAGGGATTAAAAGTGTGGCAAGAATAGTTGCCATCCCGCCCACGAGGATAACATTGCTGTGAGACAGTATCGCCGGACCTCTCGTATTTGCTCTTAAATCCTGCATTCTGTTTTAGGCCCTTTATTTTTTCTCACCGGAGCCGCCCGCTGACAAAATCTGCTTTATTCTTACAGCGAATCTGTCATTGACGACTACTACATCACCGGTTGCAAACCTGACATCTTTAAGGTATAAATCCACCGGTGCGTCAACGGGCTTGTCAAGTTTAAGCACGGCTCCCGGCCCTAATTGTAAAAGCCGGCGAACCGTCAAATCCGTCTGGCCGATGGTTATCGTCACCGGAACACTCATATCAAGCAATATGTCAATGCTGCCGCCGCCGGCAGCGCCGGCCGTTTCTCTCGCCTCGGAAAGCTCAACAGACTGCGCCTCCGTTTTTGTCCCTTCCTGTGCAGCACCATCCTGCTGCTGTTGCTGCTGTTGTTCTTCTACAACCTGCTCTGTTTCTGCCATTTTTTATTCCCTCTTAATTATTAATCTTCTGCAATCGCATATTGATTTATTTAAAAGACTAACCTGTAATTACCAAAGCCTTGCTGCCACGATTTTTTGCAAGACGGCCGTAAAAAAGCCTTCGACCCTGTACCATCACCTCCGCACCCTCATCTAACTTCTTGTCAAGCAGCAATATATCTCCCGGCTGAAGACCAATTGCATCCTCAAAGTTCAGCATTGCAGAATCAAGCTGTGCCGTCACGGTAATTGAAAACTGATTGAAACTTTCAATAATCGCCTTTCTATTCTCCTCCGCCGAAAGAACCGTCTCACGGCTGCTCCTTCCCACAACCTCATTAAGATTGCTGCTCAAAATAAAAATAGAAGCCTTGTCACTATCTTCAGTTTCAGCCTTTTTAATCTCGAATGCAATCTCACTAAACTGGCTCGATGAATCGAGTTCTACAGCAAGGTTTGCCTTGACGAGCTCATCAGCCGGCTTAAAATCACAGCTTCTTTCCGCAATAAAAAGGGCCTTGACAAAACTCGACGCCACGTCAAGCAAAAGAGACTCTTCGAGCTGCGACAGGACTCTCTCAGATTCACCCTGAGCTTCAGAGTCTCCAAGCAGACCCGTTGCCCATCTCAGGGCCGACTGATATGGTATCCTTACAAATCCGCAGAACTGCTTTGC
>CAYNDE010000268.1:0-2742 GCA_964395535.1 uncultured Pirellulales bacterium | reverse complement strand
CTCATCTTGTCGCCTGGTATCCGTGTGATTGTCCCGACCGTCCGGAACTCGACTGGTCAGGTCACGGCCGCGACGGAACCATCTATGGTGGTGCAACTACTGTGGAAAACGAAGATGGATGGGCTTTGAATCTTAATGGCGCAAATCAATATATGGATTTGCCTATCGATTCGGTTATGCCTACGCTTAACAGCATAACCGTTGCAACCTGGGTGAACTTCTCGAATACAGGCGGTTCCTGGCAGCGAATCTTCGATTTCGGAAGCGATACTAATGTATATATGTTCCTCACGCCACGCCTTGGGGCGGGTGGTCAAATGCGTTTTGCTATCACTACAACGAGTAATGGAGGTGAGTCTATAGTTGATACTCCTTCTACACTACCGACTGGATGGCACCATGTTGCTATAGCGATAGATGCAGATAATTACAATCTAATGACCTTGTTTTTAGATAATTCTCCTGTGGGCTCTGGGTACTCAGCTCTGCGTCCGAGCGATCTTAGCACTACTACTAATAACTGGCTCGGCAGGTCGCAGTGGGGTGGTGATGGATACTTTGTCGGTGATTTGGATGATTTCCGCATCTACGACTATGCTATGGATGCGGACGATTTGAGGCAGATAGCAGCTCCTAAGATAGCCTCACAGCCTGTGCCGCAAGATTCTGCGACACATGTGGACCGTTATCCGGTTATGTCATGGATGCCGGGGAAATATGCTGCCAGTACAGGTGGGCATCATCTGTACTACGGCACCAACCTCCAAGATGTGCAAAATCGCGTCGGTGACCCATGCATACTGGATGACCCGTGCTTTGTTATTCCCGCTCCGAATGCTCCATATCCTTCGAGTACGCTCGTATACTGGGTCGTGGACGAGGTTAATGAGGCACATGAAGACGTGAATTGGCCGGGCAATGTCTGGAGGTTTACGATTCGAGATTACTCGATTATTGAAGATTTATATCCTTACAATGATACAGGTTGGGTCAGTCCGTATGATCTTCCAGCCCCACCGCCGCCGGGCACTTTGAGGAGTGTCTGGATCGACGGCCACGACGCTTACCTGCTTGACCCTCCCACTGTGGGTTCATCCGGCTCATTTATCCAGCTAAATACGGATACTAACGATTGTAGTTCCAGCTCCAGTTTGGACCCCAAGTGTCCACATTACGTTGCTAATGATGATGATATATACCTGTCTTATGGAAAATCGATGAAGTTCTATTATGACAATGACGGAACTGTCGAGTGGCAGGACGAGTTATACGGAGAATACTATGATGTCTATACTCCGACTAACCCGTACATTTCCGAGATATATGCTGCTATAGATGATGATGCTCAGGCAGACGAAGAGCTGGACAGTCTGGATTCACTGCGTGACTGGAGAGACTATACGGTGCTTATAATTCGGTTCTATGGCGACCCGAACAACACTACCAATAATGCTCCCTTGTATGTCAGCCTGGAAGATAGTAGTGGCAATACTAGGGTTACAATGACGCATCCTACCCCGTCCGAGCTTACCGAGGCATCCTGGCATACCTGGTATATAAAGTTGAGTGACTTTACCGCCAAGAATGCCGGCCTTGACCTTGGTGATATCGCAAAGATTTACCTCGGCTTTGGCAATAAGGAAGGCACTCCTGCTGCAGGCGGCAGCGGAGTGGTGTTCTTTGACGACCTTGAGGTGTCTCCGGGTGTATGTTTCCCCGGTACCGTTATAGGAGACTTTGATGAGGACTGCACGGTCACCAACAGTGACCTTGCGATTTTCTCATACGGTTTCCCCGGCAAGGCGCCAAGTTTACCGACGCCGATAATCAAGCTGGTGGCTTCCGGCACAGATGGAACTCCGGTTACCAGCTGGCCAAATACCGGCAGTATGCTCGGTGCGTTTACCGATGCCAACACTGCCGACCCCAACAATCCTGTAGTCGATACTATAGCGACCGTGAAGTGCGTGGCCTTCGATGCTAATGATATGTTAGTCTGGGACCAGAACGCACCGGCAACGATGACCAGCGATAACAACGAGCCCAATGACTATACGGTGATTTATAAGGTTTACAACCCGGAGATAACCTCTGAAGAATGGCTGTTTACATGGGCACAACGTGGCGGTCCAGAACGCACCTGCGGTGGTGTTGGTTATGGTAACCATGGCGACTGGGGTTGCGTTATTCACTGGGACCCGCCTGGTGATATGGGCTTTGACCGTGGTGTACCTGCTGCCGGACAATGGCACATTATTGCCGATACATACGACGGCACGACCGAGGCGGTTATCGTTGATGGTCGCATACACAGTATCGAACAAAAAGACGTTATTACCCGTGCAGACCAGCCGGTAACGGTAGGTGCTCCTTATAATGCACAGGGCGATCCTAATCTTGCCTGGGACACATTACGGGATGCATATGTTCCGGTATTTGGTAATTATCGCTACTATGGTTATATTGCCTCGATTGAGGTCTATGCCGATGCGATTCCGCCGGGAGATTTGGCTATAGAAACAGCAACCAGGGCGGGCCTGTTAAAGACAGAGACTGACATCTACCCGGTCGGCAACCCGAACGGGGACGGCAAGATTGACTTCAAGGACCTTGCAGTAATGGGTGATAACTGGATGAAAGACCCGTATCTGTTTGGTGAGGATTATTAAATCGATTGAGATTAACCGCGTAGGCGGTTAGTTTCTCATAGATATTGGGCCTGTCCTTATAAAGGACAGGCCC
>CAYNDE010000267.1:0-2745 GCA_964395535.1 uncultured Pirellulales bacterium | reverse complement strand
TTGGGGACGGTGATATTCAATTTTTCTATGAGGCGGTTAAGGGTCCTTCGCTCGATGCCCAGGATTCTGGCGGCGGCGAGCTTTCGGCCTTTAGTGTATGCGAGTGTTTTAACAATAACCTTTCGCTTGACCTCGTCGAGAGTAGGCAGCTCGTCCTTCGGATAAGTCTCGGACTCTGCAACAATAATATCAAACGGAAGAGAATCAGATTGAATCTCGCGGCCGATGCTCAGGACATAAGCCCTTTCCATAGCATTTGCGAGCTCACGGACGTTTCCGGGCCAGGAGTAATTTACGAGAAGCTCTTTAATCTCGCCAGAGAGCACTTTCGGGGTTTCATTATAAAAGTCAGCCTGATTTTCGAGGAAAAATTCAGCAAGAGGGATGATATCTTCTTTTCTCTGCCTGAGAGGCGGAACCTCAAGAGTAACGACGTTCAATCTATAATAGAGGTCGGAGCGGAAGGTGCCTTCTTCGACCATTTGCCGCAGGTCTTGTGCGCTTGCGGAAATAACTCGAACGTCAACAGGAAAGGAGGTTGTCGAGCCGAGTGGAGTTACGGCCTGTTCCTGAAGGACGCGAAGAAGCTTCGCCTGCAGCTCAATGGGTATCTCGCTTACTTCATCGAGAAAGATTGTCCCGCCGTTAGCAGCTCTGAAGAAACCAAGCGTACTGTCAACAGCGCCGGTAAAAGCACCTTTCGTATGGCCGAACAACTGGCTCTCGAAGAGCTGGCCTGTAAGTGTTGTGCAATCGACGGGGACAAAAACCTTGTCTGCGCGGTCACTTGCAATGTGTATCTGTCGTGCTACTATTTCCTTGCCGACACCTGTCTCGCCGACTATTATCACAGAACATTTTCTTGCTGCAATAGCCTGAATAGTATCAAGAAGGGACTTAAAAACAGGAGATTTGCCTATGCAAACATCGTACTCATTGTGATAGGAATTGTTCTTGCCAAGCCGGCCTGCATAGCGACTCGGGCGCCTACCGTTACCGGCCTGGCTCGAATCGAAGTCTTTACTAAAGGGTTCTCTCATCTCTTCTTGCCAAAACTCAACCGTAGGGCAACAATAGCCCTTAAAAAATACTTAGAAATTCGTCCTTTAAAGCTTTAGTTGTAAACTTAGAGTCCTTCCACCTAAGATTTCCTCACTAAAAAGCTTACCAATTTAACATAGCCAAGTCAAGGAAATTATAGGACTTTGCTTCATTTTCTTTAAATTTGAAGCTACGTATCCTGATTTTAATATGATTTTTGGCTGAAAATGACCGGAGATATTGAAATTGAGCCAATTATGTCAGCAATTGCAAAAATCCATAAGCCACTGTCAACAAGTAAGTTACGTGTTTATTTCTCATTTTAGGACGATTTAAGGACATTTTTTTTCTGTTTGTATAAGAGATTTAACAAAAATTCGTTGTCTTCAGTGAAAAAGAGGATTTTTGCGGAAAAGTAAAATCTTAATTCCCAGCAATATACAGGTATTTATTAATCCTGCGGATTATTAATCAAATCAAAAGGGCTAATATAATCGCCGCACTTTTCAGCAGCGGCTTTGAGTCTTTTTCGAACATTATTGAAAGTGTCGTATAGAATCCGAGGAGTGTCTGCCACCTTTTCGCTGTAGATTTTTTCTACGCGGTCGAGCTTGGCGAGGTTTTCTGGTACACGAATTGTGAACTGATTTATGAAATCCTGCCTCGAGTACTGCCGAGAAAGATTTGCCCTGAATAATCCGGCGATGTCCTCGTACTTTGGTATGAGGCCTGTCGGAGTTCTTACGGCATCAACGTCACCATTTGCGCGCAATTCCGCCCACAGTATCCAGATTTTTTTATCAGCCATACCGTTAAGGTATTTTCCGTCCTTGTCCTTCAGGAAGTAATTGACAGAGAAAATCAGGGGCGGTTTTTCTATACCCTTCACAAATTCGAGGTTGTTTTTGATGTATCGGCCGAGAGGGATAGATAAAAAGTCGAGATTCGACATCAGGTTGAAGGTTCTGACGCCCTCTTTACCGAGAGTAGCGGCTGTAGTTTCTGATTCGAGGGCTGCGCCTTTTATAAGGATTCCCTCGGTCCAGTTATAAGCCTGCTCTACCGGCACCCAAGTGTCACTATCGCGGCCGCCATAAATGACGCCGCCCACAGGCACGCCGGAAGGGTCGTCCATCATCGGGTCCTTGTTTGAAAGCTCATCTATATTAAGACAGTATCGCGCGTTTC
Organism: uncultured Pirellulales bacterium; assembly: GCA_964395535.1. GTDB lineage: Bacteria > Planctomycetota > Phycisphaerae > Sedimentisphaerales > Anaerobacaceae > CAYLMG01. The sequence goes on along the minus strand of CAYNDE010000267.1, from coordinate 516 downwards.
TGTGGGAGGCGGTAATCTCTTTGCCCTGGTCGTCTTTTTTACCTTTATGCCATTGGCCTGAGTGATTGATGCCTTTTTCGGGCAGTTCTCTTCCCATACCGAGCCAGTGAGGTCCCTGGTTTTCATCGACGAGGACATTCGAGAAGATTACCTCGCAGGGATTGACAAGAGCCTGGTAAATTACGGGATCGTCTTGTTCGTTGACGTCCCTTATGATTCCAAAAATTCCCTTTTCGACATTGACACACTTTGCGATATTATTGATTTTTCTCAGGTAAGCGATATCATCGCCAACGATGGTCTGGCCGGGAATCATAGAGGTTGAGGTCTTTCCGCAGGCGGAGGGGAAGGCGCCGGCGAAATATGTGACTCTGCCATTCGGGCCGTGAGCTCCCATAACGAACATATGCTCAGCGAGCCAGCCTTCATTCGAGGCCTTTTGAATGGCAAGTCTTAAAGCAAGCTTTTTCAGGCCTATGGTGTTACCGCCGTACTGGGTGTTGACGCTGTAAACAA
>CAYNDE010000266.1:0-2750 GCA_964395535.1 uncultured Pirellulales bacterium | reverse complement strand
GGTTCTGGTTGACGCATTGGGCCTCGACGACGATGAAGTTACCGCACAGGCCACTTTAATGGGGGACCTGGGCGCAGAGAGCATTGACTTTTTGGATATTGTGTTTCGGCTCGAAAAGGCTTTTGGTTTCAAGATACCAAGAGAGGAATTGTTCCCCATTGAGAATATGATGAGCAATCCTGAGTTTGTGAAAGACGGCAAACTCACTGAGGCCGGCCTGGCTGAGCTCAAAGAGAAAATGCCTCACACCGACTATTCTGATTTTGCAAACGACCCCGATATAAACAAACTCGGCAACCTGTTTACAGTCAATTCAATCGTAAACTACGTCGAAAGCAAAATGGCAAGGGGCGTTTAGTCCTTAAAAACTTTTTAGTTTTTAAATAAATAATGAAGTACAGGGATAAAACCGAAATCCGAATATCGAAATCCGAAAAAATATTGAATGACCGAAACTCGAAACCCGAAATGTTTTTTACATTTGAACATTTGTATTTCGAAAATTGTTTCTGATTTCGAATTTAGTGCTTCGGATTTCATTTGGTGTTCGTTTTTTTAAAAGAACAACAAATGCGCTGGATATGGATAGATAAGTTCACAGAGTTTGAAAGCGGCAAACGTGCGGTTGCCGTCAAAAACGTCACTCTTGCAGAAGAGCATCTGCACGACCACTTCCCGGGATTTCCTGTTATGCCCGAGTGTCTCTGTATCGAGGCGATGGCGCAAACGGCGGGCATACTTGTCGGCGAGGCGAAAAACTTTACCGAAAAGGTGATACTTGCGAAAATCAAAAAGGCTGTCTTTTTCGATTATGTCAAACCCGGCGATACGCTCAATCTTGAAGCTAAAATCGAATCCATCACCGCAGAGGCAGCTTCTACGACCGGAAAAATTACCTGCGGAGAAAAAGCAATCGCTGAAATCGATTTAATGTTCAGTCATATCGACCGCAATATCGGCGGCAAAGAATTTCCCGATGAAAACTTTGTCTTCACCGACACCTTTAAATCCCTGATGCGGGGTGTCGTTTTTTCGGAGCCCGGTTAAATGAACACATCGGCCGCCGTAATTACAGGCCTGGGGGCGGTAAGCCCGCTCGGACTGACCTCAATAGAAATGTTCAGCGCCTTAAAGGCTGGCAGATGCGGCATTGGTAAAATCACAGCCTTTGACCCTGTTGGCTTTAACTGTAAGATTGCCGGCCAGTGCCCCGACTTCAAGGTCGGTCAATTCTTGCCGAAGACTTACCGCAAGGCTGCAAAGCTGATGTCGAGGGACATTGCCCTTGCCGTCGTTGCCGCTTATGAAGCTGTCGCTAATAGCGGGCTTGTAACAAAAGCGATTGACCCTGAAAAAGTAAACGTTGACCCTGCCCGTATCGGCATCAATCTCGGTGCGGGTCTTATAAGCTGCGACCTCGTCGAGCTTGCGCCGGCTGTCGCTCAAAGTATCACAGAGGGCAAATTCGATATCCGAAAATGGGGTAAAGTTGGTCTCGAGCTTGTGACACCATTATGGCTTCTCAAATACCTGCCAAATATGCTCGCCTGCCATATCGGAATCATCCATGATATTCAGGGACCGAGCAATACCATAACCTGCGCCGAAGCATCAGCTCTGCTGGCGATAGCTGAAGCGTGTTCATTCATACAACGCGGGGCCTGTGATATCGTCCTTGCCGGCGGTGCCGAGGCGAAAGTAAACCCAATTGTTATGATAAGACAGTGCCTTACCGGCAGGGCGACGACGGAGGGAAACGACTCCCCTGAAACCGCCTGCCGGCCCTTCGACGCCGACGCAGCAGGCTCAGTTTTTGGCGAGGCGGCTGGTATTATTACAATCGAAAATCGCGAACACGCCGAAAAAAGAGGTGCGAAAATCTATGCCGAAATCGCTGGTACAGGCCAGAGCAACAGCCCGAACAAGGCTTTCGAACATATCGAGCCTGATGGTTGGGGCATCGCGATTGCAATTGAAAACGCTCTCAGTGACGCAGGCATAGAACCTGCCGATTTGGATTTGCTCATACCGCACGGAACAGCCATACCAGCGGACGACCTCGCCGAAGCAAAAGCTATTGAAAAAGTACTCGGTGACGCGATAAATGATGTACCTGTCTGGCCGACAAAGAGTATGCTTAGTAACACTGGCGCAGCAGGAGGTGCCCTCGATGTCATCGCTGCAGCTTTTGCTGTAACAGAAGGTATAATACCCGCTTCGAAAAACTGTGTTAAAAAAGCTGACGGTTGTAATCTTAATATTGTCACTGGGCCGATAGAAAAAGAAATTAAATATGCACTTTGCTGCAGTTATACTTACGGCGGACAAACCGCAGCAGTGATATTAAAGAAGATGGATTAAATAATGGCTGAAAGGATTGTAATAACGGGAATGGGAATCGTTTGTCCCTTGGGACACGATGTGGAAACGCTCTGGGCGGCGGTGATGCAGGGAAAAAGCGGTATGGATTATACAACGATTTTCGACGCATCGACTTTTCCTTCAACCTTCAGCGCCGAAGTCAAAAATTACAATCTATCGAAGTTCATAGAGAACATCGAGCTTCATAAAGACTGCAATCGCGGCTGCTCTTTCGCCTTGGGCGCTGCTGCTCAGGCCTGCAGACAGGCGGGAATCGATATCGAGACCGACCAGCCGAAAGACGGCATTGACCGTAAAAGGCTTGGCATATATCTCGGTGCCGGTGAAGGCTCGGTTAATAATGAAGTATTTTTCGGCTGCATCGTAAA
>CAYNDE010000265.1:0-2753 GCA_964395535.1 uncultured Pirellulales bacterium | reverse complement strand
TGTCTTGCAAATAAGCTGATACAAGGTTTTCCGGTGAATCGCCTGATGCACCAATAACCACTTTAATGTCATTCTGGGCAAATAACTGCTGTGCGCGCTGGCCCATTCCGCTGGCAATAATAACACTCGCGTTATTTTCATGTAACCACTTTGGCAACGCTCCGGGCTCATGGCTAGGAGGAGTTTCATCTTTTCTGTTTATCACTTTCCTGATGCTTTCATCGATATCAAAAATTGCAAATTGATCACAATGGCCAAAATGAAGGCTTAACTTTCCTTGTGCTAATGGGATTGCTACTCGCATAGTAAAACACTCCTAAAGCTCACTTTTCCAATTTCTCTATTTACTTCAAATTCATAAAAGGCAAGATACTCTGATTAAAGGTATGGGCTGTTTGGCTGTCTTTATATTTTTGAATGTAGGGCTCGCCGGAATCACAGGACTCAACAATTCTCGGGTCGATAGGTATTCGTCCCAGAAACGGCACTGCCATTTCTTTGGCCATTTTTTCTCCGCCGCCTGATTTAAATATATCCGTTCTATGGCCGCACTCGGGACAGACAAAACCGCTCATATTTTCCAGTACACCTATAACCGGCAAATTCAAATTACGGCAGAAGGTGATGCACTTGCGAACGTCCGACAGTGCCACCTCCTGAGGGGTGGTAACTATAACAGCACCATCGGCTTTTTCTAAAAGCTGAACCACGGAAAGAGGCTCATCACCAGTACCGGGCGGACTGTCAACAATCAGAAAGTCCAGATTGCCCCATTGTACATCCTTGAGGAATTGTTTTATCATATGATGTTTCATCGGCCCTCTCCATATCACAGCATCGTCACTGCCTCGCAGCAGAAAACCTATACTCATTACCTTAAGATTTTCCGATACCTCTACAGGCAGCAGAGCTTCTCCGTCCGTTTGAAGAGCAGTTTCTTCCAGATTAAGCACCTTAGGAATACTTGGGCCATGTATGTCTATATCAAGAAGACCTACTTTCCTGCCAGCAAGTGCAACTGAAACCGCAAGATTTACCGCCACGGTGCTTTTGCCAACGCCGCCTTTGCCGGAAAGAACAATTATCTTATGCCTGACCTGCCTTAAGTTTTCGGTTATTTGCTTCTGCTCAGCCTGCAATTGATTGCGATGTTCTTTATTCAAAGGCATATTGGACATTTCTCCATAAAGCTTTTATCTCTTCTGACACACCACCATCTGTGTATTCGATGACAGTGGATTCAGCTATCTGCGCTTTGGTGAAAGCCTGAGTATAACGTATCTTACCGGCAACTTTAAGGCCTTTGTTTTTTGCATCTTCTTCAATCTCTTCAGTGATTTCCGGATTTATATCTGCTTTGTTTATGCAAACCAGAACAGGTATTTTGAAATTTGCAGCCAATTCTGCAACACGTTGCAAATCATGCTGACCGGAAAGAGTCGGTTCCGTAACTATTAAAACCAGGTCCGCACCGGTAATCGAGGCAATTACAGGACAGCCGATACCCGGTGAGCCGTCAACAATCAGCAAGTCCTTGTTTTGTTCTTCAGCAATTCTCTGTGCTTCTTTTCGCAGAAGTGTCACCAATTTGCCGCTGTTTTCCTCTGCGATTCCCAACCTCGCATGAACCATCGGCCCGAACCGAGTATCAGAAATAAACCATTGGCCGTTGACACAATCCCTGAAATCGATTGCATTTACAGGACAGAATTCCACGCATACTTTGCAGCCTTCACAAAGAATGGGGTCAATTATAAAGGTCTTTTTTACTACACTGTTTGCCGGTCCATTTAACTTTATTGCACCGAACTTGCATAATTCTTTACATTTACCGCAACCGATGCATTTTTCAGCAACAATTTCCGCTCTTTTGCCGCCGATAAAATTCGTTGTCTGTTTTATATTCGGCTTTAGAATCAGATGTAAATCGGCTGCATCAACGTCACAGTCGGCCAACACGGCATTTTCAGCAAGTGCGGCAAAACAGGCTACTATACTCGTTTTACCTGTCCCGCCCTTACCGCTTATTACTACCAATTCCTTCATGAATTCACCTTTCATTAACAACAGGATTAACTGGTCATAGATCCCAGCTTGCGGGGATATTACTTTTCAGTAGTTGCCGAGATCGGTCTTCATAGCAGTTATTTTATCTATAGTAAAACCAGCTACCTTTTGTTGTTTCTTAAAATACCGCACCATTCGTTCCAAAAACTCCTGCTGCTCCTGGAGAGTTTCAAAATGTTTCAAAAGAATTTCAGTCTTCTCTATGTTTGCCTCAACTTCTTGCGGAATCCTTTCACTATCGTGCCGAACAGCTTCCTGTGGACAAACATCGTGACATCGACCGCACCTGATACATTCGTCTTCGTTAATGGTTGCTTTTTGGTCACCTTTTAATGTAATCGCTCCTACCGGACAATCATCAACACATACGCCACAACCCACACATATATCCTCATTTACCCAGGGCATACTCTTTGTCTCCTTTTCTATTTGCACAAAATTCAAACTCTACCATTACGATTATTTTCCTGTTGTCTTAACTTCCAATCGATAATGAACAGGACAAGTTACTGAACGGGAAACAAGACAGTATTTTTCAGCTAACTCTCCGAACTCGCGAACTTTTTCAGCAAACTCTTGTTGGAGTAATATAACCTCTGCTCGAACCTCTACATTGGTGAATCGAAATCCATCTGCTTGCTTTTCGACCCGGCCTTGGGCATCCGAATAGTACGATAAAACCTCAA
>CAYNDE010000264.1:0-2758 GCA_964395535.1 uncultured Pirellulales bacterium | reverse complement strand
TAGTTTTCGTATTCACCCTGCTCATTTTTCTCTTCGCGTCTAATTTCAAGGCTTACTCCAATTGCCCTCGGCAAAGTATTATTCTGCAGAACCGAGTCCCATTCGTCCCACCAGCTATAGCCGTCGAAGTACCTTACGTTGAATGAGACAACTCTGCGACACAGAATTTCCTCGAAGGGCTGCACTGTTTTCGGAGAGAGCAAATTCGTGGTTGTCCTTCGAACCAGAACACTTCGCTCCGGCTCAGAAGACGGAATAAAAACAAGCTCGACCTTTCTGACATCACAACCGCCCTGCTGAAGCTCCGCAGCATTACTGCTTGAATAAAACATCAAACTATCACAATCATAACCGTCACCTGTTTTATCATTGTGCCCCAGAAATTCTCCTGCCAATATTCCTGTAGGAGGCAGAGCTGCTGTAATATCCTCTTTTATAAACTCAATCGCGATTTGAGCGGCCCGCACAGGCTGAATTGCCGTTCTTGAACTTCGCCTGGCTTTGAATCCGATATATAAGCTGGCATAAAGAGAAACCGCCAAAATATTCATCAGTGTCATTGCCACAAGCAATTCCAGGAAAGTAAACGCATATCTATTTCTTGTTCTCTTTACCATTTCAACTACTCTCTGTATATACAAGTGTCGTTAAGGTAATTGATTGTTCCCTTCCCTGCGCGAACCAAAAAACACGTAAATCCAACTGATTCAGCGAAGCCTGTATCCAGTCGTTTATTTCCATAGACCAATGATAATTCGGCCAGTCTTCACCAAAATCACCTGATTCATTGCCGTTTTTCCACTCTTCTGAAGCCAGGATTTCAGCAAGCTTTGTCCTGGCCAGCGAGGCAGCTTCTACCTGCTGTTTTGATTTCGCAGTTAACCTGGTGCTAAGGGAGACTCCCTTCATTGCTACAGGAATAATAATCGCCATCAAAACAAAACTCGCGAGCACCTCAATCAGTGTAAATGCCTTACGATTGCCTGTGCTCCGAACAGATACTTTATTAGGTACTACGGCTGACATTATATTTTCTCCGGTACTACTACCCGATAAAGTTCAGCCGGTGAAAGACAGGTAATCTCGAACACATCGCCACGACGATTAATCAAACGGATGGTCCCCGTCTGCGTCTGTCCCTGGGCGTTAAAGTCAATGTAACCGCTCTCACCGCGTTCAAAAATTCCGTCCAGCTCAATCTCAGTATCCTTAGGTAATGAGAAAACTCGTCCGAAGTCATTATAAAGCTGCCTGAAACCGCCCTGCTCCTGGACGGTAAGCCAATAAGTTTTGTTCTCGGTATCCAGATTCAACCGGTAAACTCGACCTTCGGTAATAGCCTGCGACCTCGCCAAATGGGTCAGCGCAACGATTTGCGCAGCTGCATCACTGGTCTCTCGCGACGTAAAAAAACCGCGAAGCGACGGAGCTGCCGTCGCAAGTATGGTGCAGATTATCACCATAACCAGCACAAGCTCCAAAAGCGTTAATCCGCAAACAAGTTTGTAACGACTTACTTTCATTTTCAACTATCTGAAAAAACTATTGTTCGGACCAGTTATCTATATCATCACCGCCGCCCTGCTGGCCATTGGGACCATAGGAATATATGTCATATCCGTATTGGTTGTACTGGCCCGGCTGTTTGTATATATACGCGTTTCCCCACGGGTCCCTTGGAACTCCCCGTTTGATGTAGGGGCCGCGCCAATCCACAACATTACCAGGCTGCTGAACTAATGCTCCCAGTCCCTCACTTGTTGTCGGGTATCGGCCGGTATCAATCTCAAAGGCATCAAGGGCAACCTCGAGGTTTGATATATCGGTGTGAGCCGCCGTGATTCGGGCCTGTTCCGAACGCCTCGTAAATTTCGGCACTACAATAGCAGCCAATGCCGCCAGAATCACAAGTACCAGTAAAAGCTCAATAAGAGTAAAACCACTTTTGACTTTTTTTCTTAACTGTTCCATCCGGATTCGTTTTCTCATTCCATTCATAATATTTTTATTACTCTCCTAACTAAACTGTTTCGTTATCGAATAAGCTCCTGAAGGTTAAATATCGGCAGCAGCATTCCAATAACAACCGTGCCGACAAGCGCTGCCATAATAAAAAGAAGCGCAGGCTCAGCCAATGCGACCATCATTTTAAGATGCCTGTCCAGCTCCTCCTCATAAGCGCCTGCCAGGCGAACCAGCTCCTCATCTAACTTGGCACTTTCTTCAGAAACGGAAATCATTTCTATAACAGAGGCAGGAAATAACTGAGGACAATCGGCCAGACTTCTGCCTAAGGGCGTGCCGCGCTGAACCCTCTCGATTGCACCGCTCACAGCATTCGCAAGTATCCGGTTGCCTATGGCCTCTCTTGCCACACGCAAAGCAGTCACAATAGGCACGCCCGCTCCCACCAGGGTACCAAGCATTCTGCAAAATCTTACAAGAGCAAAATGAGCAACGCCTTTCCCAAGCATTGGGGTTCGCAATAATGCTTTTTCCATAGCGAGCTGACCTTTTTCACTGGCCAGTGCCCGCCGAAGCGCAACAATTATTAAGGCTATAATAACAAGCAAAACCATCCAGTATTTCGTTATTAACTTGCTGGCACCAACAATAGCAAGCGTAAGTGTCGGCAAGGTACCGCCAAATTCGGCAAATATTGAAGAGAAACGTGGTATAAAGAACGTCAATAAAAAAATTAATATTGCCGTCGCAAGAACAGCTAAAATAATCGGGTAAATAACAGCAGCCTTTACCT
>CAYNDE010000263.1:0-2759 GCA_964395535.1 uncultured Pirellulales bacterium | reverse complement strand
TGACTGTTTTCCATAATAGTATATCCTAATCAAAATAGTTAACCTGCCTCAATTCGCATATCTGAATTTTCAGATTCACGTAAAATTTCGTCAGCCTGCCCAATAAGCGACTGAGTAAGCTTAAAGCTAAGAACAGCAGCATCAAACCAATCAAAATTTGTTCTTCTGTCCTTGGCCTGCTCAATGAGAGCATCCAGGAGCTTATCCTCGCAGCCGCTCTCGTAGCGAAAGATAAATTTCTCTTTCCCCCTATTCAAGACTAATTGTCTCTTTATACCTTTCATAAGTTATCAGGCCATAACATTTATAGTTATCGGTCTCAGAATAGAGTACTTAAGTAAAAACTTAAAAATAACTGGAAAATACGATAAAATCGACATCTTCCGACAACCACAATGCTTTTATCGGCCAATCACTGTACCGCCTTTACAAAATTGATTGCGAATAATGGCAAAAAAACAGTAAATTTTAAGAATTTTATCGCACTGTATGAACAAGCGGTGAAATGGTTAAGTCAAATGGCCTTGTAAAAAATGATTCCCTTTTTGCGTTCGGAACATATGAATCCGCCCTGCTCAAGACAGGTCAGATACTTTATAGCCTGGTTGCGATGGATTCTGAGTGATGAAGATATATCATCAAGAGAGCAAGGCCTGCGTTTTAGCATTGATAACAAGGTTTCCATAGCCTGGTTATCGTCAGCAGAGAATTGAGCAGACTCTGCGGCAGTACTCCTGTCATCGCTAACTGATACGTAGGGCTTTGCCAGGTCGGCAATAATTTCACATCGCGGTCCAAAGAAATCAGCTATGTCCCGGAGCTTGCGGTAGCCAACCGGCTTAACTGAAGCATCTGCGGTTGGTCTAACAGCAGTATTAAGCTGGATTTTGTCGGGCCGGATAAGCTTAACAGCCTGTTTGATGCTGCCGAGCTGTTGGGCTTGGGTATTTATCGAGTCGACGAGAAACACCTCGATCCAAATTTGACCGGCGAACTGCTTTCTTAATTCGCATAGTCCCGAAATAACTCTTTCAATATTGATATCAGGGTGAGGACGATTTATCTTTTCGAACGTCTTCTGGTCGCCGGCATCGAGAGAAGGCAGGATGAGGTCGGCGTTCGAGCAATCAGTCCTGACATCCGGCCTGTAAAAAAGAGTTCCGTTTGTCAGGACGGCCACGGGGATTGTTGTGATTTTTTTGACCTCTGAAATCATCTCGCCGAGCCTTGAATTCAGCGTCGGCTCACCGGAGCCGCTGAAGGTTATGTAATCAGCAGTCAAGCCTTCAGCAATTCTGTTTTTCAGCTCTGATAGCACGTCTTCGACGGGTACAAATTCCTTTCTTCCGATTGATTTTTGCGTGGTTCTTCCGAGCTGACAATAAACACAGTCCAGGGTGCATACCTTAAAGGGGACGATATCAACACCCAAACTCAGGCCTAACCTTCGCGAAGGCACAGGACCAAATAAATATTGTTCTTTATGTTCCACTTTTTATCTGCGAATGATATCGAAAATATTTTTGCAAACTTTCAGAAGTCCTTCAAACCAATCCAACGGCATAATTGAAGCGGCGTCTGATTTTGATTTGTCGGGTTCCGGATGAACTTCAAGGAACAGGCCGTTAGCGCCTGCGGCGACAGCGGCTCTGGCGAGGATGGGAGCCATATCGCGTCTGCCCGAACTTTCACTGCCGAGGCCGCCCGGCTGCTGTGTGCTGTGCGTTGCATCAAAGACTACGGGACAGCCAAGTTTTTTCATAGTATCGATAGCAGTCATATCATTAACAAGACGGTTGTATCCAAAAAATGTTCCCCTTTCAGTAAGGATTATTTTTTCGTTGCCACAGGATTTAATTTTTTCGACGACGTTTTTCATTTCATCCGGGGAGAGGAACTGACCTTTTTTAACATTAACCGGTTTTCCGGTTTCGGCACAGGCACAAAGCAGGTCAGTTTGTCTGCAGAGAAAGGCCGGGACCTGAAGGCAATCGACAACCTCGGCAGCTATTTTAGCCTGAGCAGGTTCGTGGACATCCGTCATAACAGGCAGTGAAGTCTTTTTGCGAACCTGTGCAAGAATTTCGAGCCCCTTATCAAGGCCCGGCCCACGGTAGCTTTTAATACTGGAGCGGTTTGCCTTGTCAAAGCTGGCCTTGAAGATGATGCCTACATCAAGCTTTTTACTTACTTCAAAGAGCCTGCCCGCAATATCCAGACAGATATCCTGCGATTCGATAACACAAGGGCCGGCAATTACGAACAAGGGTGCATCAAGACCGATTTGGACAGCACCGATTTTGAAAGCCACTTTATTTATCCCTTACAAAAATCAGTAATAAATCTGTAAACACGATTTCTAATTATTAAATTTAACCTATAGCTCTGATAAGTCTTGTTCGCACACCTGCAGGTTTTGCACCTTCCGGGACCATAACATTAACAGCATGCTGTATTACATCAATCTTTACGGGTAAAGCCGGCCCTGGATCGCCGTCAATTTCGGTTGCCAAATCCGGGTTATCTGAAGATACAACTATATTCTTTCCCTGACGATAAACGACATCACGAGAATTGCTGTGATGCTTTAGTATGGTCAGGATTGAATGTTTAACCAGATGTGTTCGCGATGCGCATCTATAAATACAGACATCAAGCAAGCCGTCACCGAAGTCTGCGTAATGCAGTATTTCAAGGCCGAGAGCATATCGTGATATATTTCCGACAAAAACCAGGGCGGGACCATCAAAAATAACTTC
>CAYNDE010000262.1:0-2779 GCA_964395535.1 uncultured Pirellulales bacterium | reverse complement strand
TCGGCCTGTAATCTCGCCTGCGGTTTCCTGAAAGTTTATGGAGACTCGGCCGAGACTCGGCGGATTGAGCTGGATTGTTATCTGCCTTACGCCGTTCTGCAGCGAGGTTTGCATCGATTCCTGAACCTGCCGGCTGAGAGGCGGGACAGTGTTATCAGCGGCGTTGTTTTTAGCGGTTTGTTCGGCTGATTGCAATTGCTCAGTGCTTTGAAATCTTGCGTTGGCCTCACTGAGCAGCTGTTGAGTTTCGGCGGTGGAATTGTCTTTTGATGATTGATTGTTCTGTGATTGGGTCTGGGAGTTTTGCTGTGAAGATTGGTTTTTGTCGGTGATTATGATTTGTTCGGGGTTGGTGTCATTGGTCTGGCTGGCTTGATTTTGCAAGGTATCGGTTATTGTTTGCGAGGGGGCATCTTTTTGGTCAGGCTGGTCATTTTCGGATTCTGTTTGTTCGGATGCGGTGTTGGCGGTTGGCGTTTGAGCGGCTTTCTGCTCTGCAGCGATGTTTGCGATTGTATATGAAGATAAGATATCAGCAGGCTGGCTGTTGGTTTGCTGCTGCTGTTCGGCGGTGGTTTGCGGCTCGTCAGGATTGGTGTCGGGATTTTTAGCAGGAGTTAGCTGGGTATCGAGGATTTGCGCAGCGTTGTTTTCGTTCGTTGTGGCTTGATTAGTTTGATTGTTCGGTGTGGTTGTGACAGGTTCGATTATTGTTTTCTGGGCGGCGGGAGCGATAGTTACCTGGACTGGATTTTTCGTTTCGCCGTCGGTGGTTGTAAGTTCGGCTGGGACTGGCATTGCGTTGGCTGGTAGTTCTGGTTTTTCGGGTGCTATTTCGATGAGAGAGGCGAGGGCGAGATTCAAATTTACAGGCTGGGTCTGTTCTTCTGTTGTACTGGTTTGGTCTTCTGTGGCAGTGGTTGTGTTTTCTGCGGAGTTGGTGTTCTGGTTATTTTTGTCCGGCTTTTTAGTGTTTTCAGTCGTCTGCTGGGCGGTTTCGGGATTAGTTTCTTGTGTTTGAGTAGTGTCAGTCTGCTGCGGCTGGTTGTCGGGATTGGTTTGTATGTTTTGAGTTGTGTTATTATCGGTCGTTGTTTGCTGTGCATTTTCCGGTTTAGATTGAATTTGATTAAGGGAGGATTCAAAAGAGCTGTTTTTTGGGTTTGCAGACGGTTTTTGAACGGCTGAGCCGACAACCGTATTTAACGGCAAAAGATTGTTAATTGTCAGTACGTTCGTATCCATAAAACCAAACCTGCACAAACTGTATTACCCAGTCAAAAGTTTGAATGATGCAAGTGATGTACCAGTTTTTTGGGAGGTTTGTTGTGGGGCTATAAGTATTTCAGAATAAAGAGGTTGCGCGCTCAGCAAGCTGATTTATTATCAAGGGTTCGTTGGAGCGGTTTTTCGGATGGAGAATAGTTCCAGCAGAGAGGAAGAAATTTCCGTTTTTCGGGTTTGTCAAGAAACCGTAAGGGGTGTTTAGAAACCCGACGCTTACCTTTAGGGTGGTGATTTAATTTTCGGGTTTTGAGACGGTTTTTTTGCTTTTAGAGCGGATGGGCGGGGTGAGAATTAAAGGGGTGTTTGATTGGCACAATAATTGCACATCTTGTGAAACGAAAAGAGTTTGTACAAAAATTGAGGTACACCAATGTCCGAAACAGGCAGGATAGTCGAGGTTCTGGAGGCTGGTCTGAGGGCGGAGGGCCTTCGTCAGAAGGCTATCGCCAATAACGTGGCGAATGTGCAGACAGACGGCTATAAGGAAATCGACGTTCGATTCGAAGAACTGCTTGAGAAGGCGCTCAAATCGGGCGGCAAGATAGACCTCGATGAGCTGAAAGAGCAATTCTACGAGACGGGGGTAAATGCGGTCAAGTCAAACGGCAATGATGTGCATCTCGAGGTTGAAATTGGAAAGATGATAAGGAACAGCCTGAGATATACGGCTTTTGTGAGGCTTCTTAACAAGAAATACGAGCAGATGGAGCGGGCAATAAGTACGGAATAGTTTTTTAAAGGATTAGTAAAGAGGAATTATTGAGATGAAAATCGACAGCGGATTCAGCCCGGTTGATATAGCGGTTTCGGGGATGCGGGCGCAGGGCAAAAATATGGAGGTGATTTCGTCGAATGTTGCCAACGTTCGTTCGACCGACGACGGCAAAGGCAATCCCTATCGGAGAATCGAGGCTGTCCTGAGGGCGGATGAGAAGAACGGGGGAGTGGAGATTGAAAAAATAGTAAAAGATATGAGCGCGTTCGAGAGTATTCTCGACCCGGGACACCCGGATGCAGATGAGAGGGGCTTTGTATTGATGCCGAACGTGAAGCTTCCGATGGAGATGATGAACCTTACGATTGCGGCGAGGGCGTATCAGGCAAATGCGGCGGTTCTGAAAAGGTATCAAAGGATGATTGAGACGACACTCGAGCTGCTTCGCTGAAAAGCAGTTCGAAAGGAAATGAAACGGATTGACAGTTAAAGGGAAGTGTAAATGATTAATTTGAATCCTAACGTTGGGTCAGTGACAGGCGGGATTAATATTCAGGTGCCGAAGGTCGGCGGCGGGCAGGCTGAAAGAAAAGAATTTTCAGATGCGGTCAAGGCTGTCGGCGAATATGTTTCGAAAGTTGACCAGGCACAGCAGTCATCTGATATGTCCGTCAATGATTTGCTGGCGGGCAAGAATGAGGATATTGTTTCGGTGGTGTCGGAGTTTGCTAAGGCGGATATGAGCTTTAAGCTTCTTGTGGGTGTGAGGAATAAGCT
>CAYNDE010000261.1:0-2779 GCA_964395535.1 uncultured Pirellulales bacterium | reverse complement strand
TTTTCGGCTCAGTCGTGTGCAGCATATTAATACAAAGAATCGCAAGTACATTGGCGGTCTCATCGGTGATTTTCTTCGCAAGCGCATCGCCTTTTTCCAAATACTCGTAAACATCCTTACAGCTTATCTCACCCTTCTCTTCGAGCACTTTCTTAAGGCTCGATTCTGCACCTGCCTGAACCGCCTCTGCCGCCCTTTTTGCCGTCGAGCTTGCCGATGCATAGGCTTCGGCGCAGCCTCTCTGGCCGCAATTGCACAACCTTCCGCCCGGGTAAATTATGATATGGCCCAGCTCAGCCCCATTGCCTCCGGCACCCTGTATCAATTTACCATCACAGATAATCCCGCCGCCGATTCCCGTACCCAGTGTAAAAAATACCATATCATTAACATCTTTGCCCGCCCCCGCCGTAAACTCACCGAAGCAGGCAACGTTGGCATCGTTGTCAAATGCAACAGGACAATTAAGAGCGTCACTCAACATCTGTCTTATGGGGACATTTTTGAATGTCGGCATATTAGTCGAATTGATTATTATGCCTTTCCTGTAGTCCGCCGGCCCCGGTGTCCCTATACCAGCCGCTGCGATATCTTCCGGATTAAAGCCTGCCTCTTTGACAAGGCTGATAATTGCATCAGTCATCCGCTCAACGACCACCGCCGGCCCCATATCCGCTTCAGTCGCCACCGATATCTTGCGTAAAAGATTAAGCCCGCTATCGAAACAACCGACCTTGATATTCGTCCCGCCCAAATCAATTCCGATAAATATCTCACTCATCCGCAACTCAAAATCTATCCTGTGGACTAATAACTAATCAGGGTATCCGTCTGGAAATTTGCTGTGCCACTTCCACGCCGTTGCAACTATACTCTCGAGGTCAGGGTATTTTCTCTGCCAGCCGAGCTGTTGCTCTGCTTTGCTCGCATCGCTTGTCAGGACCGGCGGGTCCCCGGGCCTTCTGTCGGCCTCAACAATCTTAAAATCCTTGCCCGACACTTTTCGAACCGTATCTATAACTTCGCGAACCGAATAACCCTTGCCGTTGCCGAGATTATAAATCAGCTCTCTCGACTCACCGAGCTTTTCAAGTGCAAGCAAATGCGCACGGCACAAATCCTCAATATGAATATAGTCCCTGACACAGGTCCCGTCAGGCGTATCGTAATCGGTACCGTAAATTTTCACACTGTCACGCCTGCCCATCGCAGCAAAAATTATCAGCGGTATTAGATGAGATTCAGGCCTGTGGTCTTCGCCGAGTGTACTGTCAAAACCTGCGCCAGCCGCATTGAAATATCTAAGAGATGCATACCGAAGTTTCCCCGCCCTGCTCTGCCATTGACACATCCTCTCCGATGCCCACTTGGTCTCGCCGTAAGGGCTAATCGGCTCTTTTGGCAAATCCTCGGTGATTGGCACTTTCTTCGGCATCCCGTAAACCGCCGCCGAACTGCTGAACACAAACTTCTCGACACCGGCGGCTTCCATCGCACTTAAAACAACCCGGGTATTGGAAACATTATTGTGATAATATTTCAGCGGCTCCTCGACCGATTCCGCTACCTCGATAAATGCTGCAAAGTGCATAACAGCTTCGATCTTAAATCTGTTCAGCGTTACAACAAGCAGTTCGTAATCATCCAGGTCGCCTTCGACAAATTCCATACCCTTAATCGCCGCCTTATGTCCCTTGCTCAGATTATCATAAACGACCGGCTCCAGACCCTCCGCCGCAAGCATAGCAGCCATATTGCTGCCGATATACCCAGCACCGCCGCAAACCAATACTCTCATTGCAACCTTTCTATTTCTCAGATGCTTTTTTTTCAATCTGCTTCAATATCGCGGTTGCCAGTTCCGCATCGTTGCCCAGTTCAATCCACTGCTTCTGCTCGGCTTCAGGCTCCAGCCTCAAAACCGAGGTTCTAATCCGCTGGCCTGTAATCCTGTCATATTTAATACCGACTCCCTTTTCTGCAGCCTCAGACATACTAAGCCTCTCGACGATGACCCTGCAATTTATGCAAACTTCCTGCGGTTCTTCTTCCATCTTCAGCTCAACCGTCCTGCGAATGCTGTGCAGGTTGGACTCGGCACTATTCAAAGAGCCGACATTATCTTTTCGCCAGAACTCAAAAAACTGCCCCCCTGCCAGAGGCCTGCTCTGAACATAACCAGCTTCAGAATCAGCCTTCGCTACCATAAAATTCATATCGCGCAGAACTCCTTCCGATACCTCGACCGCTTCTGTTCTGTCGAGACCGCTGATGCAAATTCGCTCAATATTCTTTATACCAGCCTGCTGGCCGCAACCCGCAAATACAAAAAAACCGCAAACCAAAACAACTATCAATAGCTTATGAACTGTTTCCATTTTTGTCCTTCCTTCCTCAACCGGGCCTATAAAGAAACCTATAAGGCCGCAAAAACCTAAAAAATTCAATGAATTATAATAACCATCGCAGCCAATCTCAAGAACCAATTGTTTTTAAAAAAAGTACTTCTTTTTGCAAAAATTCGAAAAAACACTTGATATAAACAAAACGTATTGTATAATTACAGTTATGAAACAAAATCGCATAGTTTGTTCTTCATTCATTAGGCTGTCAGGCCTTCAGCTGCTCCTTTTGCGCCGCAAGGCGCAATAAACACTCGACATACACATACTATCCCGATTTCTTTTTTTTCGCATAAATTCGTAGAATTTTTGCTTCTATTCGTGCATAATAACCGTGTTAAGTTACGATTAGTACAAAACTTGGAGTAAGAAAAATG
>CAYNDE010000260.1:0-2803 GCA_964395535.1 uncultured Pirellulales bacterium | reverse complement strand
GCACTGATAACTCTTACATCGACGACGCTCGGCTTATTCGAGCCGACCGGTATTATGACGCCGTCCTCGATGACACGCAGGAGCTTGGCCTGGCTGTTAGGCGACATATCGCCGATTTCGTCGAGAAGCATTGTCCCTTTATCAGCGATTTCAAACAGGCCTTTGCGGTCGTTCATAGCGCCTGTGAAGGCGCCCTTGACGTGGCCGAACAGCTCGCTTTCCAGGAGTGTCTCTGTCAGGCCGGCACAATTTACAGGTTTGAAAGGCTGGTGCGCACGAGGTGAGTTATTGTGGATTGCCCTTGCGAGCAATTCTTTGCCGGTACCGGATTCGCCCTCGATAAGGACCGCGATGTTCGATGCGGCGACTCTTTTGAGGACCTCGAAGATGCCGTGCATCGCCCTGCTCTCGCCTATGACGCCGTCGAAAACGAAATCCCATTTTTCGGATTTTGCTCTTTGGAATTTTCGGCTTACAGAGGCTTCGACCTTTCGGCAGGCCTGCTGGGTGAGGGTGCGAAGCTCGTCGATATCGATGGGCTTGACGAGATAATCGAAGGCGCCCATTTTGATGGCCTGCTTGCAGTTTTCGATTGTGGCGTAGGCGGTGACGAGGATGACCTGGGTATCGGGATTCTGTTTTTTGGCCTCTTCGAGGATGCCGATACCGTCGAGAGCGCCGCCGAGCTTGAGGTCGGTAATAACGACGTCGACCTTCTCGCTCCTAAGGAGCTCGAGGGCGTCCTTGTCGCTATAGACGGCGATTGCCTTTGCGCAGATGCCTTCGAGGGCCTCGACGATTCCATCGGCGTGGTTACGCTCGTCATCTATGACCAGTATTATGCTGTCGTCAGCCATTTGGCAGAGCCTTTAATTTTTAGCAGTTTTTTGCAGCGGCAATTTTATCGTAAAAATTGAGCCTTTGCCCGGCTCGCTTTCAACGGTTATGGTTCCTTTATGGGCTTCGATTATTTTCTTCGCAGTCGGCAGGCCGAGTCCTTTGCCGTTCGGCCTGGTCGAGAATCCGTTGAAAACCTTTTCGAGTTTTTCCGGCTGAATACCCGTGCCTGTATCGTTTACCTGTATTATAGCATATTTCGGGGCTTTTCGGGTCCTTATCATCAGCTCGCCGCCGTCGGCCATTGCCTGCTGGGCATTGATGAAAAGGTTTAACAGGGCCTGCTTTAATAAATTCGAATCGAGTCTGCAGAAAAGCGGCTCGGTATGTAAATTTTGCCTGACGACGATTGAACGGCTGTACGCCTGCGGTGTGTAGAAGTCGATAATGTCGCTGATTAGCTCGTTGAGGTCGATATCGGCTGTCTGCAATTCGATTTTGTCGGTATAGCGCAGGAAGCCGTCGAGGATTTGCTCAAGGCGGTCGGCTTCTTTTTTGATTACAGAGATTTTTCTCTGGGCGGCATTAAAGGTCTGGTTATCAAGCCTGCTCGAAGGACGAGAGCCTGCCTGCTCGGGGCTTTTGAGTTTTTCGAGGTCCTCAGCGATAAGCTGAAGGTTAATTTTAATTACGGAGAGAGGATTTTTAATTTCGTGTGCGAGCTGGGCAATCAGGTCGTCTCTGCGTAGTTGCGATGGGTTCGTATTTTGCCCCTTTTTATTATCCATTTTTAAGCCTTCGACTTTTAGAAAACAAATAGAATAAGGAATGTTATCACAAAAAAGGTAGAAACGCCAATTTAAAACGAGGTAAAAAGAAATCCCGCAATAAATTGCGGTCAAAATAACCCCCAACGTAAAGTTGGGGGCTAAACGAAAAAAATAACCCCCAGGATAAACCTGGGGGCTAAACATTTTAAAAGACCCCCAGGATAAAGAGGGAATTGCATCAAACCACCTCCGGGGAAATAAAAATACGCCAAATCTGATATAAAATCAGTTTGGCACGAACCCAATTTGTCACTCTGAACAGGCTTCTTACCCAGCCGGGCAAAGGTGTTAAGCCGCAACAAAAATTCGTCAGGTGCCCAAACATTCGTTCAATATGTGACCTGCCGTCGATAAGACTCTGATAAAATTTACTATTGATACGTTCGAGATTTTCCATCCTGTAAATACTGTGACGTCGATGGCCAAGCTCTTTGGCTTTTGATATTTTTTTAGGAGCAATAAGCTTAACCGATTTTGAAGCTGCGATGTCATACAGGACATTTTTATCATATGCACTGTCACCGACAAGATAACCTTCCGGCTCAAGCTTTCTGATAAGTTCTCTGGCAACGGTGCCTTCATTATGGTGCATCGGCCTTACCATCCATTGCACGAAACCCTGGTTTTTGTCCGCTATAGCGTATAATTTGTAACCTTTTCCCATCCCGCCACCGGCATATCCGTAACCTGCCTGTTTGTCTGAGCTGCAATTGCTTATTAATAATCCTTTGGCATCTATCCATCTGCATACGCTTCGCTGCTTTATGTTCTTTAGTAACATCTCGATTCTGCATAACAGCTTTTGAACATCATCTCGTCTTATTCTCCGTGACATTGTCGATGGGTCAGGCAGTTGTTTTCTTCGATAGTAAAGCGGCCAGTTTTTCTTCTGACATGCCCAGTTAACAGGCCGGTCGTGTATTACCGCCCACATGTATGTTAGGATGATATCTGCATCTGTGAATTTAATTCTTTTTAGGTTTGTTTTTTCATAGAGTTCGTTTAAGATACTGCACAGTTTTTTGTAGAGTTCGCTTTCCATAAAGACTCCTTTCATTTAGTTAACAATCCAGGAGCATTATAAGGGCGAACTCTATAGTGCGCAATAACTTAGGTAATTTGGCGCAATTCCCTCT
>CAYNDE010000259.1:0-2806 GCA_964395535.1 uncultured Pirellulales bacterium | reverse complement strand
CAAGTTTAATCATCTTAAGCTGTTCGGTGACCGCTTCGCTTCGGCCGACAATAGAAGCACTCCCGGCAAAATCATCAGCAAAATATGGTAAGGGTTCATCCGAACGGCTGGTTTTTCCCGGTTCCTGCTTAATAAGCGCAATAATCTGTTTTAGGCGACCATAGTCACTGCTTGACTGCAAATAATCAAATATACCCGCCCGCCTGTATTCTTCGAGTGATAAATCCTTATCGTCCTCACCATCAAAAACTATAACTACAGGAATGCGAATCGATTTATTATCGGGCGTGTCTAAAAATTCACGAACTTGCTCTGCTGTAAAATAGTGGTCGAAAAAAACCAAATCAGGATTGACTGTCTGGGTTATCTGAGAGGCTTCTGAAAGGTCATCGGCAACAAACACCTCTTTCGCTGCCGACTTGGCCAACTGATGAACACTCGCCTGCCTGCTTACTGTGACGACTCTCCGCAAGAACACTTTCACACGATAACCTCATTATTGCTGGCCCCCCAGTCAAAATTACAAAAAAAATCACTGGTAACAATGGAAAGCTAATCGACAACGACAACCTCAAAACTTTAATTTTTTTATGGGACCGGCCAATAATGTCACTCAGTTTTCAAAATTAAATTGGAGTTCACTTTTACATTATTTTCTTTATCGGACTATAAGAAAAAAACAAAAATAACAAAGAAGATTATAATCATATTTTATAGGACTATCGAATGTCATTGCCCTGTTTTTTAAATACCATCAACGCTCTGCACCCTCGAAAAAGGCAGCGGCAAAATTTTCAGCAAAACAGGAAAATCCTTGCCAGGCCATTTCCAAAAACTATCGTTTAATAAAATATGTCCAGCACTCTCAATTTTCTAAGCCAAGCAATAACAAATACTTACAATTACGAAACGCGAAGAACAGCCAAATCTGGCACAAAAATTGCTTAACCTTCCACAAGCGTACTTGATTAAGGAAATCTTATCGCTGTTTGAAAATAAAATCTGATTATTAATTCAATAAAAAAGGCATAAATTTTATGAGTTCAATATCAGCAAGCAGTATCCAGGCAGATTATATGAAGCTGCTAATCACGCAGCTTCAAAACCAAAATCCGCTCGAACCCTTGGATAATAACGAGATGGCCGCTCAGCTCGCACAATTCTCACAACTGCAGCAGCTCGAATCGATGAACTCAAACTTTGAAGATGTACTCGCAATAACAAAAATGAATTATGCCAGCTCACTGATAGGCAAGAACATTTCATTCATAGGCCAATTATCAGACGGCACAATAGATATCGTTGATGCAACTGTTGAAAAAATTTATACAGATGAGAACGGCAACATAATCCTGTCTGCAGGCGGCTATGACGTAAACCTCGAAGGTGTTATTGCAGTTCAAGGTTAATTAACGGAAAAACAAAAAATTAAATTAACAATATATTAACAGGAGAAATAAAATGAGTTTCGCATTATCAGCAGGAGTCACTGGCTTGCAAGCCCATCAAAAAATGCTTGACATCGCAGGAAACAACCTCGCAAATGTTAACACTACAGCCTTTAAGTCCAGCAGAATAAACTTTTCCGAGTTGCTAAGCCAGACAATCAAAAAAGCCACACAGCCGACATCGAACATCGGCGGAACAAACCCACAGCAAATGGGAAGCGGTGTAGGCGTTTCTGGCATCACTCCAAATATGTCACAGGGAAATATCGTCCAAACAGGAAATCCCCTCGATCTGGCAATTGACGGTGAAGGCTATTTCGTTTTAAGCGACGGCCAGCAGTACATCTATACTCGGGCAGGAGCCTTTTCGGTCGATGAGAATTCAACACTTGTCGATCCTTCCACAGGCTACCTTGTCCAGAGAATCGGCTCGGAAGGTGAGCTTGAAGGCTTTCAAATCCCGAACGATGGTAACATCCACATTCCATATGATATAACAATGCCTGCAAATGCCACATCACACATCACTGTATCCGGAAATCTAAGCTCGGATGCCTCTTTCGATACACCACAGATACAGAAACTCGATTCGGACGTAGCTTACACCTATAACAACGGCACTATCGCAGCTACGGATACCGAAATCGACCAGCTCGACCAATACACAGGAACCTTAACCTCGGGCACTATAACCATCAGCGGCTACAATAAAAACGGAACGGACTTAACCACAGGTTTAACTTTCGCAATTGATGGGACTACAACATTAGGTGACCTTGTTGACCATCTTAATAACAATGTCCTGACAGATTCCACTGCCTCGCTGGTAAATGGCAAAATAAGAATATTCGATAACGAAGGCGGGTACAGCAAAACCGACCTTACACTCTCATACACCGGTGACGGCACACTTGAAACACCGGCCTATTTCGAAATGATTACCGTAGGCGGAAATGAGGTCAAGAACGTAAACATTACTGCTTATGACTCGCTCGGAGGAAAGCACACGCTCTCTGCCGCCTTTGTCAGAACCGATACGCCAAACACCTGGGACCTCATACTCACCTCCGTTTCGGGTGACGTGTACTCGATCGATATGACAGAAAGAAGAATTGACGATATAACATTTGACGCAACTAACGGCTCATACGCAGGACTCACCGGCTCAGCAACTCCTGAATTCAAAATAACATTCGCTCATGACACGGCGAACGAACAAACTATCGAGCTGGCTCTTGGAACTGTCGGAAAACTCGATGGTTTAACACAATTCGCAGGCAGTTCCACTGCCGTTGCAAGGGATCAGGACGGATACGGCTCCGGCAGACTCTCCAGCGTTTCTGTAAATAGCGAAGGAA
>CAYNDE010000258.1:0-2814 GCA_964395535.1 uncultured Pirellulales bacterium | reverse complement strand
TTTGCGATGATGTCCTTCATCTCAACGTCTTTGAGATTTACCGCTTCCATTATTTTATTCGGGTCAACCGGCTCATTCGGCTCGTTAACATCGCCGACGGCCTTAGCTTCATTCGCATCCGAAATCTTTCCGGCTTCGTTGCTGTCCGCGATTTTACCAGGCTTGTTGGCATCGGCAGGAGCATTAACATCTTCGGCGCGCTTCGGCTGATTGGCATCAGCTAAGCCGGCAGGAATCTCAGCTCCTTCTTCGAGACTGGATGGTTTCCCACCTATTTTAGCTAACGCCTTCTTAGCCCAGTCAATAGAAGGGCTATAAAAGTCATAAACCAAAAAGTTTACACATACCGCTGCGGCGATAATTACCACAAGCACAATCACCGAAATTACTAACTTTGGCCTTTTCAATTTCTCACCTCACCTAAAATATTTAACCTCTGACTATTATCACATCCTCGATGACATTTCATCAATCTCCTGCTCTAATACATCCATAGGCATCTGGTCTAACTGATCCAGAGCCTCCTGCTTTTGTTCATCAGTCATACTATTCCACTGCTGTTTCGCCTGTTCCTTAAATTCTTCCGGTATTTTGCTCCATACAAGCTCCAGCTTTTCTCTTTGACTATCCGTAAGCTCGACTCCCAGCCAGGCAAACGGGTCTTCTTCAGCAGCCCGCTCTGAACCAGCCTCAGTTGTAACCGCCTGCTTTGCAGTTTGCTTGGCTGCCTCATCACCTTCTTCAGTTTTTTTCTTGACCACCGTCTTTGGCCCGCTTGAAACTGTCGCCGCGATAGGAGCAAAGGATTTTACATTATCCTTCCACTTTATCTTCACCTCCGTAGCCTCGATGGCTATGATTTCAGCATCCTTTATTTTATCACCGACCTTATACCATTTACCCTCTACCAGGGCTTCGTCGCCGAATATGCCTGTCACCGCCTTTATCGGATGTCCCTCTTCTTTTGGTGTGGGAACAAATATGTTTTTCTTTTTCAATTCCTCAGCTAACTCTTTTGTTTTAGCAAGAAACTTTTCCATCTCGTTCGGGTCGAGCTTGCCTCTGGCAGCTTCTCGGCTGACCAGCCGCTCAGCCCGGGCATTAGAAGTGTAAAAACATATCAGCCTGACAAAAACGCAAAACGCCAGAACTGCCGCAAAAGCAAACAGCACGACTGATAAATACTCCTGTCCTTTTTTAAGCAAATCCCGTCTCATGTCTATTCTTTCACAAACGTCGAAACCTTCAAATCAAGCTCAAATTTGCGCGACTTCTCGTCTTTGGTATCGGTTTTCTTCATCACAAATTCCTCGACAGCAACCAGATAAGGATTCTTTTTAAGATTCACAAACAAATCCAAAATCTTATCTATCTCACCCTCGCCGCTGCATTGTATATACAACAGCTTGTAGCCGGGCACAGTTGACTTTGTAGTCGGCAGAAATTTCAGAGGTTTCGTTTTTATACCAGCTTCTTTCAATTGTTTGTTAAGTTCAGCCCGGAACAGGAACTGTTGCTTTTCTACAGGTTTCGGCATTTCAAAAGCCGGCACAGCCGACAGAAGCTTCTCTCGCTGCTCATCCGGCAGGCTAATTGCCATAAACTGCTCCCTGCTCCTGGCAATGGAATTTCTCACCTCTCTCCACCGCTCAAGCCAATCAAGCCCAAACATAAGAGCCACAACAATTACAACACCTAATAAACCAAGCTTTATGGCCCTTCTGTCTCTTGGATTCAATTTATCAAGCATAGTTTTCGACCCTGAAAAATTAATCAGCCTCTCCTTTGAGAAAAATTTTTATAATTGAAAGTTATAGTAAAGCTGAGCTTTTTGCTCTTTTCATCCTGCTGCGGGCTTTGAATTTTAACATCTTGAAAACTTTCATCGGCCAGTAGATTTTCCTGAAACGTATATAGTTGTTCAGCGTTTCCTGCGGTACCTTTTACCTTCACCGCCTGGCCTATCTTAAAATCTATATCGCTGAGCATAATCCCGTTCGCCTCGACCGAGCTGAGACGGCTCAAAAGTTCGAGCACATCAGGCCTCTGGTCAGCAACAATCTCCATCAGGTTGTGTTTCGCCCTCAGACTGCCGTAATCTACCCGCGTTTTAAGCTCGTTCAGATGCGCTAATTGGGCCGTATCAAACAAATAAAACACAATAAAAGACAATATCAGCATCATTATGGTGACAGAACAGGCAGCTTTCAGAGAATACAGCCAGTGTATTTTCCTTTCCGCACCCCTCGGTTTGTACAAAGAATCAAAAAGAGCAAGCTCTTCGTCTGAATCGAGTGACATAAGGCCAAGCCCTATCGGAACCCGGTATTCATACAGGCAATCATTATCATCCGTTGACAGTAAATAATTCGTAACCGGAAACCTGAAATCACACAACGATGCATCAAAACCTGCCGAAGCGAGAGCTGATACAATGTTTTTTATAATCTCAAATTCACCGATGTTTTTTTTATCAGATTTGTCACTGACACTTTTTGCAAAAACATATACCGGCACCTTGCTTTCATCAGCAAACCCGAACAATTCGAACACGCTTCGAATATCCTGCACAAATCTATCAGGAGCCGATGGATCCATCGGCAAGCCGATTTGCTCCGCAAGGTCTTCTGTCCCCATATCAATAATTGCAGCATTGCTTAATTTGCCGCCTTCTACGAGGCAAATCCTTGCCGAGCGTCGAGCAATACTTATAACTACTGCCGGCTCTGTACTTTTACCGTCGGAAAACAAGCTCCACCACGTTTTCACAAGCCCTTCACAGTCCAGCAGGATTTTTTCCGGCTCAACAAATCT
>CAYNDE010000257.1:0-2814 GCA_964395535.1 uncultured Pirellulales bacterium | reverse complement strand
TGTAAACGCACCATATAGCAACTATAGCTTATAGTTTCTTTTTATATCGCTCTAACTCTTTTTTCAAAGCGGCCTCTAAGTTATCTGCGACAAACTCGAAATCATCAGGTCTTTCGTGATCCCAAAGGTAAACTGGGCATTCATTTTGTTCATTTCTCTCATTAAGTGAAAAACACCACAAGCCCCAATCGCTGTAGTTTGCGAAAGGGAGGTAGCCTTTATCAAGAAGGTGCTCCCTGGGATAACCTTTAAGAACATTGTTTTCTATCGATGCTCTCCAGCCTATACTGGGATGAGAAAAGAATCCTACCTCACCTATGTACAGTTCAATAAAGTGATTATATTTTAACAACACTTTATATTGTTCTGGGAAATTAACTCCAAGAATTTTTTCCAGATTTTTAATTTCATCATCCGTGACGGTGCTATTAATTGGTTTCCAATAGTTCCAGTCGTTCGATGATTTTCCTGTAGCCATATTTTCAGGGATATCGCTTGGAAAGCAATTTAAATCTTTTGCAATCCAATCTTCTAAGGCTTCATCAATTATTTTGGTTAGCATAATACTATTTTGTGACTAACCTTTAACCATCTTTGCTGACATTTCGGTTTTGAGGTTTTTGATGAGCTTTACTTTTACAAGCTCGTTTTTAGTCAGGCTATTATTGTTTGTGATATTAACGTAAAAGTATCTGCTGCTTCTGCCTAATACTTTGCCATTTTTCGATTCTGTCAGAATCGTATCGTGCTGGCCTGTAAACTGCTCGCGGAATTTATAGCCTAATTCGTCATTCAGATTGCGTAAAATTTCTGAACGCTCTTTGATAATTTTTGAATTTATAAAAGGGTGCATATCGGCAGCGGCAGTTCCTTTGCGCGGCGAAAAGCTGAAGATGTGCATCTTCGAAAAGCCAACTTTATTTGCGAGTTCAACTATTTTTTCAAAGTCAGAATCTGTTTCGCCCGGAAAACCAACAATTAAATCACAGGTGATTGCAGGTCTGTCTAATCGTTCTTTTATAAGCTCAACAGTCCTTAAAAAATCGTCGATTCTGTATTGTCTTGCCATTTTTTTCAGGATTGCATCCGAGCCGGACTGAAGTGATAAGTGCAGGTGCGGCATAATGTTACTGTGCCTGCAGAAGGCATCGAGAAGCTGTTCTGTTACGTCGGCAGGCTCTAATGAGCTCAATCTTATTCGGGCCAAATTCTTAATCGCAGCTACCTTATCGAGGAGCTTTGACAGATTATCGTTTGTCTGTTTTGGCCATTTTTTTCTTCTGACGGTTTTTTGGCCATAAGCGCCGAGGCATACGCCGGTTATGACAATTTCCTTATGACCGCCTGTTACAAGTGCCTTAACCTCATTTATTACCTGCTCGGCCGGTTTGCTGTAGATATCAGGGCGGGCCTTGGGGATGATGCAGTAACTGCAGGGGCCGTCACAGCCGTCCTGGACCTTTAAAAATGCCCTTGTATGGCCGTTAAATGAGGTTAATTGGTCAAATCCGTGTAAAAAAGGCATTTCGCCCTTGATTTTTAGGTTGTTTTTTGCTTTAATTGTTGTTGTAAGGGTGTTTATGCTATGAGGAGGTTTTGTCCAAGAGGGGGAATCGGGCTGAACTATTTTGGTTAAAGTAACGGCAAGATTGAATCGATTTCTAATAATGTGAACGTTTTTTTCGTCTAAGCCGCTTAGTTCTCCGGTATTTACGGCTGGCAGGCAGCCGCAAACGACTGTGGACTTTTTAGCAGTTTTTGCAGCTTTTCGTATGTATTGTCGGCTTTTGGCTGACGCGGTATGAGTTACACAGCAGGTGTTGATAACGGCAAGGTCGGGTTTTTCAGGATAAAAAACCTGTTTTAGGCTGAGCCTTTCGAGAAGCTGGCGAATTTGCTGGCTCTCGTATTGATTGACCTTACAGCCGAGAGTATTTATGGAAAAAGTCTTCATATTATGGTATAATTTATATTCACGGGCGAGGTTTGACAAGTTTGAGTTTGATTTGAAATCGGGTTGTAAAAGGAAGGGTTTGTAATGGCTTCTGTCAGCAGTTCAATCTGGGCAATAGATATAGGCAGCAGCTCCCTGAAGGCACTTCGGCTGACTGATATTAATGGTGTTGTTGAGGTAATAGACTTTGACAGTATCAAACACGGTAAGATTCTTACAGGCAAAGATGTACAGGACCTTGAGAGAGAGGAGCTGACAGCGATTTCTCTTCGTCAGTTTGTACAGAAACACGAGCTTGAGAAGTCGGACATAATAATTTCTCTTCCGAGCCAAAACAGCTTTGCCCGTTTTATTACACTTCCGCCGGTCGAGGCAAAACGGATTCCGGAAATAATCAGGTTCGAGGCGATTCAGCAGATTCCCTTCGACATTAATGATGTTCAGTGGGACTGGCAGTTAATGGAGGGCGAAAGCAGTGAAGAGAACAGGGTAGGGATATTTGCGATTAAAAGCGAAGTTATCACTTCGATGCTGGCACATTTCGGCAGAGAAGATATACAGGTCAGGTTCATACAGATGGCACCGATGGCTCTTTATAACTATGCGCTTTATGACCGTTCGGATTTGTCGAAGTCGAGCGGAAAGGGCATTGTTGTTCTTAATATAGGTGCGGAGTATACGGACCTGGTGGTTTGTACGAGAAGGGGTGTGTGGCAAAGATGTATTCCGATGGGCGGCAACTCTTTTACAAAGGCGATATCGGATGCGTTCAAGATTAATTTTGAGAAGGCGGAGAAGCTCAAGCATAATGCCCCGATGAGTAAATATGCCAGGCAGATACTACAGGCGATGAAGCCGGT
>CAYNDE010000256.1:1436-2831 GCA_964395535.1 uncultured Pirellulales bacterium | reverse complement strand
GGAACAAATTATTGAAGTAACTTAAAAAGATAAGCCGAAAGAATTGCAGGAAGTTTGAAGCTTCCAATTTTTTATTACTTGAAAGTAGGAGAGCAAAGTATGAATTTTTTACAGGAAATTAAGAAATGGCTGGGGGAAGTCACCGAAATCTTTTTACTGCTTATCGCACTCGGAATCACAGTAGAAATCCTCTTCGGTCAGGCTGTGCCCTTCACCTCTGGAATTGTCACCAATCTGACCTCCTTAATCAGCACTCTGGGCGAAAACGGACTCGTGGGTTTAATAGCTCTTGGTATTATTCTCTACCTGTTCCGCAAAAGAAAAACTGTCGTTTAGTACAAAGCAAACAGCCAAGCATACCTTGAGTCTGCACCGGTAAAACAACCTGTTAAAAGATATATCAGTCAACCTGATACAATAACACACGGTTCATAGAATCGCCGGGCTTTACCCTGGCGATTCTATGCCTTTTAAAAATCACTACCGATTCAATAAAGGTATTTATATTGCATCCGGAGCAGATGAGGGTTCATATTTACTCATCAGAAAGATGGCTTTGGTAGGACAAGCCATCATACAGGCTCCGTCACCAATGCAGTTTTCCGGCCTAACGACCTTAGCCGTCCTATCCTTAATCTCCAGCACATTCGGCCCGAACTTTTTACAGAGAACAGCACAATGAGAACAACCTGAGCAGCGCATAGGACTAATTTCAGGGATATTACCTTTTACAAAAGTCCTGCCAAACACCTCAGCCACTCCAGATGAAAGATATGGGGACAGAGAACCTTTGTGCACCGAAGGCTCATCTATCCCCAATTCTTTCCTACCTCATAAAGTTGCTTACGAACGGGGAAGTGTCACCCCTTCGCAGGAAGTGACCCGACGGGCCCTCACCAAGAAACTCCGAGAACCAGGATTCGTGCTCAATTTCCTCGTTGAGAATTGCCTGGGCCAGGGCGTAGGTGCGGTGGTCTTTGCCGGCTGTCAGATTGCAGATATTAGTGTACCCGCGCACAGCACATCTTTCCGCATTAACCAGAACAGTCAATATCGCCTTGACGTCGGTCGGGTCCTTCGGCAGAGATGCAGGCGGACAGGCGGATATATCATGGAAGGCCTTCATGTCAGGTGGCAATTCACCGCCAAGCTCGTAAATGCGGGGAACCAGGGCCTCAAAATGGTTGCGGTCCTCAATCCTGGCTGTTTCAGCAATCTCCTTAATACCTTCACCTTCCAGGCCGATTAGATTGGCCCGAAGGATTGTATAGTAATAAAAGGTTGTTAACTCCGCCGCTGCATTGCTGATGAGCAGTTTCAACAAATCGTCAACATTAATTCCGGTTTTTTCGACCATTTCTCTTGCTACTTTTGCCATCTTGTTTTCTCCTTATT
>CAYNDE010000256.1:0-1336 GCA_964395535.1 uncultured Pirellulales bacterium | reverse complement strand
CTGAAATGGTGGTGAGGACTCGTATCCGGGTCATACCGTTTTACCTCGCCATAACCTTCAACGATATGAACAAGACCCATTTCAGCAAAGGTTGACAGCGTTCTATACACCGTATCAAGAGAGATGTCAGCAAAGACCTTCCGTACCCTATCAAAAATATCTTCTGAACAAGGATGGTCTTCCGACTTAACCAGTTGCTCATATATCGCAACACGCTGGGGCGTTATATTGAGATTGTGTTGTTTACACCTGTCCCGAAATTCAGCCATTAGTTCTTTTTTATTCTTTTGCAGCATCTTACAAACTCACAAAAAGCCTGATATCATATCTACTAATCATTACTATATAAGAACTGTTCTTATTGTTCAAGAAAAATTTTATTTTCTTCAAGTTTCTGCTGAAAACCTAAATAAAAGCGTAAAATGGCATAAATTTAACTGGTTTTCAGTTGTCAAAATGCTTAACTTCGTTAACGATATAAAGTCGTTTTATAGTATTTTCGTTTCAGCCTTGCTAAGATTTTAAAGAAAGATTGGGAAACAATGGAGCCTAAAAATGTTCTGATTGCGTTTGGATTAACCTTATTTGCAGGCCTATCAACCGGGATTGGCAGTGCCCTGGCGTTCTTTGCCAAACGCACTAATACAAAGTTCCTTTCTGGTTCCCTTGGTTTTTCAGCCGGTGTGATGATATACGTCTCATTTGTCGAAATATTTCCCAGGGCAAAGAATTGTCTATCTGTTCAGTTAGGCGAGGCCGGCGGTTTTTGGATTACCGTCCTGTCATTTTTCGCTGGAATTATCTTTATCGGCGTTATAGACAGACTCGTGCCGTCCTTCGAAAATCCCCACGAAGTACACAAGGTGGAAGAAATGGATGACGCTTCCAGAGTGCACAACTTTAAGAATTTATACAGAATGGGTCTTTTCGCAGCCTTTGCGATTGCGATCCACAATTTCCCGGAAGGACTCGCCACTTTTGCAAGCGCATTAAAAGATATCAAAATCGGGATACCAATAGCTATCGCCATAGCAATACACAACATTCCCGAAGGCATTGCTGTCTCAGTTCCCATATTTTATGCAACAGGCAATAGAAACAAGGCTTTTACTTATTCATTTCTTTCAGGACTATCGGAACCGGCCGGGGCACTAATTGGATATGCTCTTTTGTTTTCATTTTTTAATGATATTGTCTTTGGAATCCTGTTCGCTTCGGTAGCGGGAATAATGGTATTCATCTCACTTGATGAGCTGCTCCCTGCCGCCCAGGAATACGGAGAGCACCACTTAGCGGCTTACGGCCTGGTCGCAGGCATGGCAGTTATGGCTGTAAG